>JBDKSM010000120.1:0-5184 GCA_039680665.1 Syntrophaceae bacterium
CACCATTTATAGGTTTCGCCTGAGCGCCAGTCGCCGTAGGCGCCGTAGGCGAAATCCGATTCCAGCGTGAGCACATACCATCCCGCCTTATCGTTCTTGCCGTTGAGGCTGAAGCGTTGGATCTTGCCATTGGCGGTAATGTTGGCGGGAATGGTCAGGCCGGCCGTGCCCATGGCGGCCGTAAAATCCGCAACGTGATCACGGAATGCCTTGGGGTTTTTGCCGCCGTATTGGTTAAGATCTATCAATCATGCCTATTGTGGGCGGCCCCGATGGCGACGGGTGTGTCTATCCGATGCGGGGGCAAGGGCACCCGCCGCCTGGGGCCAAAAAGGACCGGGCATTGCCCGGCCAATGAGGAGGTTCTCGGGCGATAGGCTTGAACATGCCCTACCGCGTGTTACCGCGCTCATTTATTCTCCGGAACCAGATCTTTGAGCGTTACCCTGCCGCCGCTCGCGTCTATGATGCGCTTGGCTATCTCGGCGGTAGGCGTAGTTCCGCGCAGGTATCTGTATACCGTCATTGGGTGAACACCAATGGCGGCCCCGAACGTGAAAGGATTTAGCCCTTCATCTTTTAAAAAAGATTTTAGCTTCATAGGGAAGCCATTAGCACGATTGATAATCCGATGCAAGCTTTATTATTATTTCTTTCCGTAGCGGCATGAACATGACAACCAAAAGCCGCAAGCCGCCGATATTATACTGATTATCATAATTAAATTAATTTGCTAAAAATCGCTTGCATTGCCTTAGCGCTTGTGCTAAAGGTTTGTACAGATGAAGCCGATAAGATGATGAAGGGAGGGCAAACATGGCACTATTTAAAAAGGAATCAATCGAATTAGGCGACCGGGTCAAGGACAAGATCTCGGGAATCTCAGGAATAGCAGTAGGCGTCACGGAATGGCTGTATGGTTGCCGCCGATTTGTGTTGCAGCCCGAAGAGACCAAGGACGGCAGGCCTGTGGAATCGTTCAGCCTTGACGAGCCGCAGCTGGAGCTTATCAAAAAGAACCCCCTCAACAAAAAGAAAGCCAGCCCTGAAAAGGAAACCCGCAGGCACGGCCCCAAACCCGAACCGTCACGGCATGAGCTGTGAGGCCCACCATGAACAGCGTCGGCGTTTACATACCTGATTTGGTCGAAGGCGACCCCGTATACGAGATAGAGCGCGGCATGCAACCCCGTGAGGCCATCGAGCGTCTTCAGGCAAACTTCCGCCGCTCGGTCCAAAGCGTTCTGGATGTCGAGGTCGGCCCTGCGCTCGAAGGGCTTTACACGGAGGAGCAAATCAAGGAGCTCGCCGCTGATTGGGCGGAGGAGGCGATCAATGGGTAAGCACACACCGGGACCGTGGGCATATAGCGGGTACTGCGAAGCAGACTATTCTTATCATGTCGGACCTGAAGCGGCGGGACAAAAGACGGGCATCAGGATCACAAAAAACTCATGCATAGAAAACTTGGTGGCCGATGTATGGGCTGATGTTGAAGGAGGGGAAAAAACAGCTTTAGCCAATGCCCGCCTCATCGCTGCCGCGCCGGATCTGTTGGAAGCCTGTAAGCAAGCCAAAAAGTATCTTGAGCCCGACCTCGTTGAGCCGGGCCGCACCGTGTTCTGGAATCTTGTGGCCGCCATCGCCAAGGCCGAGGTGCAACCATGACCTGCACATGCTCAGGTGATAGGGAGACTCGCGGCCTGGACCAGTACGGCCAAGTCAAGGACATCGAGCCCGTGACGCCGTGCGTCAAGTGCCGGGCTCTGGCTACGGTGAAGACAGCCTCGCAGGTCGTATGCATGGCCTGCGGGCATAGGGAGGTGACATAAATGGACGCAAACGTAACATTGGATCTTGGCAAGAACATGACCGGCCTTGTGGAGAAGCTGGCCGCGACAATCGGGACCACGGCGCAACAGATATTCCCATGGTATGTTAAGCAACAGGTCATCTCTAGCATAACAGAGGGATGTATCATTGTCTCATTGATGGTTCTGTCTCTTGCCCTGTTAATGCATTCCCTGCCGCGCGCGGATTTCGACGATGCGCATAACGGCAACAGCGCTGCGTGCGTCTTTTCCGGCATCTTCTTGGTGGCGTCCGTGGTGGCCGCCATGGTGGCCGGCCCAAGCATAATAGCTGCCATCATCAACCCCGAGTATGCCGCCATGCGCCAGCTCATCAACGACCTGTCCATGCTGGCGGGGAAGTGAGGTGATCCATGTGCACATGCTCAACACCTATCAGCAATAACAGCCACGGCCTGTGCCCGTCCTGCAGGGCCACGGAGCAGGCCGTCATCGACCGCCTACACATGCTCAAGAACAGCGTCCTGGCGCACGCTGGCAAAATTGCCCTCGCAGACGACCCCGATGAGGCAATGGAGCACGTTTTGGCCCTCCAGGACATCAGCAACGAAATGGCCCTGTACGGCGGTGAGCGGGCGGACGTGCGCGACATCATCAGGGAGGGAAAAGGTTGGGCGAGGGGGCCGGTGCGGGCGGTGTGCCTGAAGTATGGGATTATCGATGAAAGGCGGGCTGCGTAATGTTCGACATCGGCCTTTTAATCCTCATCATCTGCGCCGTCATCGCCTGCCTGTTCGTCCTGGACAAGGGATACGACCTCGTAATGTGGGCCAGGTATGAATGGCGGCGGGTGGATCTGGGAGTGTTCAGGGCGGATCGTGACCTTTGGCATGCGCGGCGTCGCTGATCACCGTATACCCATGGCCTACCGGGAAGTATGGGTAACATGCCCGCACCGGAAGGGCCGGCCGAGGGTAAACACAAAGGTATGCGGGCAGTGCAAGAAAAAATGCGAGAACAGGAGGATGGAATGAGTGGAGAAATGCAGGCTTATCGTGAATCAGGGAATATGATCCAGATGTATAGGGAGCCAGAGGTTATACTGGCTGAGGCAACTAAGGCAGCGAAGGCTCTCGGAACCGTTCTTGCCGCCAAGCCCAAAAAGGTGATGATGAACGGCGAACAGTACCTTGAGTTCGAGGACTGGCAGACTGTCGGCAAGTTCTATGAGGTTTCGGCCAAGGTGGTTTCTACCGAGTTCATCGACTTTGGCTCTGCGCAGGGGTTCCTTGCCAAGGCCGAGGTCATCCGCCTTTCGGATGGCATGGCGATCTCAGCCGCCGAGGCCATGTGCCTGAACGATGAAGACAAGTGGTCTGCGCGTTCAAAGTACGTCTATGAATATGTGCTCAAGGACGGCACCCGGCAGGAAGACGACCCGCCCAAGGACATGATCGTATGGGTGGATAACCCCGACAAGCCGGGCAAGAAGATGCCGCAGAAAGAGCGCGTTCTCAGGGGTGAGGTCAAGGTGCCGCTCTTCCAGCTTCGGTCGATGGCCCAGACCAGGGCATGCGCCAAAGCCCTGCGTAATGTGCTCGCCTGGGTCGTGGTCCTGGCGGGATACAAACCCACGGTGGCCGAGGAGCTGGACGGCGATACGCACGCAGAAGAGAACGAGCCGCCCAAGGAACCCATCAAGGAGCCGCAGAAGAAGACGGCCCCGGCCGCTGAAGAAACCCATGTGGCTCAGTTTTCCGTGAAGGATGTCACCAGCAAGAGCGACGAGAAGAACGGCAAGCCCTACACCATCTTTACCATCTTCGATGAGGCCGGCACCAAATACGGGACCTTCTCGGACACCTTCGCGGATCTCGCCAAGTCGGCCAAGGAAAGCGACCTGCCGGTATCTGTGACCTACACGACCGGGAAGTTCGGCAACAAGATCACCAACCTGGAAGTGGTGACCAAGGAATAGCATGGACTGCATCATCGACAGAAAGAGTGGCCACGTCGAGCCCTGGACGGCATTACAAACCGCCGCCTATACCCTACTTGACGCCCCGGCTGATTCCTTCGAAGAGGCCGAGCATGCCTATTACCTTGACGGGGTGCGCCTGCCGTCTGTGACGCAGATCCTCAAGGCCGAGGGCTTTATCGACGCTCGGTTCTACGACGAGCACAGCCGCGAGCGTGGCCGCATTGTCCATCTCGCCTGCGAGTATGACGACCTGGGCGAGCTTGACGACGATTCCCTTGACCCCGAGATAGCGCCGTATGTCGAGGCATGGCGCAGATTCAAACAGGAAAGCGGCTTTGTCATCGCATCGGTAGAGGTCCCGCTCGTCAGCACAAAACACAGGTACGCAGGCAAGCCGGACGTGCGCGGGAGCTTCCCCAAGGGTTCCCTGCGCCGGGCGGCGGTCGAACTCCACAATGACGGCACATACAAGCTCTATCCGTTCACAGACCGCAATGATGTCAATGTCTGGCTGGCCGCGCTGGCCTGCCATAACTGGAAGAAAAATAATTTGAGGGGGAGGATGTAAATGAATAGGCGCTTGATTGCTCGTGTAATTCAGAAAAAGCACGATGATTTTATTCAGTCCATCAGGGATGAGCATGTCCGTGATTTAGTTGACAAAAATTCTATAATCACCGGGGGCTCTATCGCCTCAATGCTACTTGGCGAGCGCATAAATGATTTCGATTATTATTTCACTGATAAAGCAACCGTCTTGGCCGTGGCGAAATATTACGTTGCCGAATTCAATGCCCTCCATCCCAATGTAAGCGTCAAGCCCGAGGTCCGAGAGGACGACCAGGGGCGCGTCAAGATATGGGTTCAATCAGCGGGAATTACGGGAGAGGACGAGAAGCAGGGAACCTATAAATATTTTGAGAATCATCCTGACCAGGAGGCCATGGATTACATTGAAAATGTGGTCCAGACGGCTGATGAAACTGACTCTGCCCACATCGAAGAAATGGACCAGGAAAAAGGCAAATATCGGCCGGTGTTCCTGTCCGCCAATGCAATAACGCTCTCTGATAAGGTTCAACTTGTTATCCGGTTCTATGGCAACGCAGAGGAGATCCACAAGAATTATGATTTCATTCACTGCTGCAACTATTGGACCTCGCAGGACGGCAAACTAACCCTTAACCCAGGGGCAATTGAAAGCCTCCTGTGTAAGCATCTTCAATACCAAGGATCGCTGTATCCGTTGTGCTCGGTGATCCGTACCAGGAAGTTTCTCAAGGCGGGATGGTATATCAATGCCGGTCAATACCTGAAGATGTGCTTTCAGATATCCGAACTCGACCTTTCAAGCCTGGAAGTACTGGAGGACCAGCTCACCGGAGTTGATGC
>JBDKSM010000121.1:0-23336 GCA_039680665.1 Syntrophaceae bacterium
CCGAAATACACCTCGCGCATCGGCGGATATCCGGATGTCATGGGGACCATGCCGGCCGGCATCATGGCCGACGAGATCCTGACGCCCGGCGAAGGGCAGCTCAAGGCGCTCATCGTGGTCAGCGGCAACCCGTTGATGACCGTGCCCGACACCGCGAAGATGCGGCGGGCCTTGGGCGCGCTCGATCTGCTCGTGTGCATGGATCTCTATGTGAACGAGACCGGCGGCAAGGCGCACTATGTCCTGCCCAGTACGGACATGTACGAGCACTGGGACATGGCCCTGGCCGGCATGATGTTCAACCCGCAGAAGCGCTATCTCAATTATACCGACGCCATGGTGAAGCCTGAAGGCGAACGCAAGGACCTGTGGGTGATGCTGCACGAGGTGCTCCTGGCGGCCGGCTATCATCCCATGGGGCTCCCGGCGCTGTCGCTGGTGGTCAAGCCGCTGGACCGCCTTGGGAAGAGGCTTGGCCGCGCGCGGCCTTTAAGTTTCAATCCGCTTCTGATGCTGCGCGGCATGCTGCTTATGGGCGGGGTGTCCTGGCGCAAGCTCAAGGCAAGCCCGCAGGGGCTTCTGCTCGGCGAGCACCGCGTCGGCCGGTTTTTCAGAAAGCGCATCCTGACCGCGGATAAAAAGGTATTTCTGGCGCCGCCGGAATTCATTGCGCAGCTGTCCCGGATGGAGGATTTCTTCCGCGCCGAGGAATCTTACGCCGGGTTCAAGCTCATCGGCCAACGTCAGCGCCGCACGCACAATTCCTGGCTTCACAATGTGCCGGGCTTCATGGAGCGCGAGCGCACCAACACCGCGACCATCCACCCCGAGGATGCGTCCCGTTTAGGCGGCATTGCCGACGGCGATGAGATCGAGGTATCCAGCGACACGGGATCCATACGGCTCCCGGCCCGCGTGAGCGATGAGGTCATGCCGGGCGTAATCGCCATTCCGCACGGCTGGGGCCATCATGAACCCAGCGGTCTCACTGTGGCGCGGGCCTTTCCCGGCGTAAACGTGAATGCGCTGACCCCTTCGGGCCCCGGCACGCTTGAACCTTTGAGCGGCATGGCGCGCCTGAGCGGTATCCGAGTCGGCATAGCCAAGGCCTGAGTTCGGAACATACCAGCTCATTTTAATACCCCGTACCCGGACTCATTTCATAAAACAGGATAATGGAAGGAAGCTATGATTATCCTATTTACATCGCCTTGACAGGGGTATAAATCGACCTCCAAAAGCATACACGACATGGGGTCAACTATGCCGGCGTAACAAGATCAAGGAGGAAGGGAAAAGACATGCGCGGTTCAAGAAAGGGTTCACCCAAGGCCATGGGGATCATCATCCCGCTTCTGCTCGGTATTATCGCCCTGATCCTGACGGGTTGTCCCGCCAAACAGCTCCCGCCCCCGGCGCCGAAGCCGGCCAAGATCGCGGTGGTGCTGGGCGCGGGTGCATCCAAGGGTTTTGCCCATATCGGGGTGCTGAAAGTTCTGGAAGCCAATAAGATCCCGATCCACATGGTGGTAGGCACGAGTGCCGGCAGCCTGGTGGGCAGCCTTTACGCCTCGGGCAAGAATGCCTTTGAGCTGCAGGCCATCGCCATGAAGATGGAGAAGGACAAGGTCATCGACTATGACTGGAAGTTCTGGAAAGGCGGAGTTATTAAGGGCGAGAAGCTCGAGAACTTCATAAACCAGAACGTCCAGAACACGCCCATAGAAAAGCTCAAGATCACCTACTACGCCGTGGCGACCAATGCCAATACCGGGGAAGAGACGGTCTTCGGCAAGGGCAACACCGGCAAGGCCGTGCAAGCCAGCTGCAGCGTGCCTGGGGTGTTCCAGCCGGTCAAGATCGGGAACAGCACCTACGTGGACGGTGGCGTGGTCAGCCCGGTGGCCGTGGATGTGGCGCGCCGCTACGGCGCCGACGTGGTCATCGCCGTGGATATCTCCGGGGGCTTGAACAATGCAACACCCAGTGGCATGATGAACACCATGCAGAAATCGGTCGACATCATGTACATGAAGAACATCAACGCCCAGCTGAAAAACGCCGATGTCGTCATCCGTCCGAATATGAAAGACATCGGATCGACCGACATGGAAAAGTTCAACGAGGCGATCTTCGAAGGCGAAAAGGCCGCCACGGCCGAGATAGACAAGATACAGGCGATCGTGAATAAGCTCAGGCAAGAAGGAAGGTTATAACATCGTGTTAAGTTTTAAGTGTTAAGTTTTAAGCAAGGTCAAAATCAAAACCCAAAGAAAGTGTGATAATTGGGATGCCTGACCTTGAGCTTAGAACTTAACCACTTAACACTTAAAACTGTTTTTTATATCTTCCAGCCGTCGGCCAGCATGCGGCGCACGAGCGCGGCCGTATTCACGGCATCGGCCAGGGCGGTGTGCGCATAGCCGGTTTGCTTGATGCCATTTTCCGCCAACACTACGGCCAGGGGCGAGCGATGCGTGTGGCCGCATAGGTCACGGTAGGCGGCGGCTAAATCGATATATTGCTCCGGGAGGAAGGGGTTGGCGAGCCCGTATTTCCGGCACTGGTTGGCCAATACCGTATAGTCGCTGTCCCCCCACGCCACCAGCCGGGTCTTGTCCGGTTCATGGAGCAGGGTCAGTTGCTCGAGCATCTCCGCGGCATCCACCCCGCCATCGACATCGGTCTGCTCGATGATGGCGATGCCGCGGCAAAATTCGGAGAGCTTGGGGAAGAAACGCGGTCTGACAAAGGACTCATACGAGCGGCCGTTGCTATAATCCGGCGGAGACAGCTCCACCGCGCCCACCTCGATGATCTCGGGGAAGAACCCTTTGGGTTTGCCGAAGTTGTCGGCATGGGTCGTGAACTCGAAGTCCACCACCAGGAAATACGGTTCTTCATGTGCCATTGGCATAGCCCTCAGACGGTTCGGTCATGATCGACATATACTGAATCCTTATCATGCTTGATACGGTTATGAAAAGTCCGCAATGGACAAAATACTCCATGATTTCGTACGGAGTTCCGATGTAAAAGGCAAGGGGACAAGGGAACCGTGAAAGCGCTCTTGAAAAAGTTGAACGACCTGCCCATATTCGACCCGATCCGCTGGCCGCAGCGGGAACTGTTGGCGCGTCTGACCGGGACGATCATTTGCACTGCGTTCATCATCCATCGTATCTTGAAATTCACCCAGTACACCGGACATATTCCGCCTTTCCTGAGGCATCTTGCGGACGGGTTTGGCCTCTTTGGTTTTCACCTCGGCGCGGCGGACTGGCACTGGATCATGTGGTGCGCGGTGTGGATGATCGAAACCGGCATATTCGCCGGCTATATCCTGGCCTTCGCCACCCGCTCACAGGCCAGAAGCGTGGCCCGCGGGTTTATGGAGGTGGTCTTCCCCTTGAGCGTGGCCGCCCTGCCGGTGGTCATCACGCTCACGCCCATGAACTTCCAGCGCCTGTGGCCGCCTCTGCTCATGACCGTGGGCGACCGTCTGGCCGCGCACGGACTGGCGGCATTGTCCCCGCTGTTCTGGAGCTGGGAACCGGCCTTTTTTCTGCTCCTGGCCATTATCATCTGCGGCGGGGCCATCAACCTGATCGGCCTCATCACGCTGCGACGGGCCTTCACCATCATGAGCGAGGCACGTTTCTTCATCCACCGCGGCATCTTCAAGCTGGTGCGTCATCCCCTCTACGCCGGACATTTCGTGATGTTCTTCGGCTACCTTATGTTCCATTTGTACGGTATTACCCTGCTGCTCTACCTGTGCTTCCTGGCCGGTCAATACCTGCGCGCGCGTATTGAAGAGGCCAAGCTTGTCGAGGTCTTTCCGGAGTATGAAGGCTACCGGCGCGCCACCGGCATGTTTTTCCCCCGGCTGAAAAGATAAAGCCCCGTAACGCCTGGTTCACTCACTGTACGCCTGGGAGTTCCTGCACGGCCTGACGGTCCTGGCTGAGCATCACCCCCATGAACACCAGCGCGCATGCGGCGTACTGGACGGGGGTGAAACGTTCGCCCAGGAGGAGCCATCCCAGGATCACGGTGAAGACCGGGATGAGGTTGACATAGGCCCCGGCCTGGCTGACGGGCAAACGGCTCACGGCGAAATTGAACAGGCCATATGCCCCCAGGGAAACGAATATCCCCAGGTAGACGATGCTCAAGGCGGCCGCCGGATCGAACACGCGCGGCAGGTTTACAGGATCGCCGAGCGCCAGCGGCAGAAAGAAGATGCCGCCGACAAAGGCCTGGAAGGCCGTGATGAAGAGCGGGGAGTAGCGGGGGCTCAAATGCTTCATGCAGATGGAATAGCCCGTGGCGCATGCCATGGCCAGGAATTCTAGAAAATTGCCCAGTACGGGATTGGGCGATGTTTCCGTTGCGTGCGCCCCGGCGCTCAAGAGCACGACACCGCAGATGGCCAGCAAAAAACCGGCATAGGTCTTGACCTTGACGCGTTCCTTGAGCAGCACATGCGCGGACAAACCCACCATGAGGGGCAGCATGGCCGTCACCATCCCGGCCTGTGAGGCCGTGGTCAATTCCAGGGCCTTGGCCTCGAAGATGAAGTACAGGCAGGGTTCGCACCCGGCCAGGAACAGCAGGTACTTGAGGTCGGACCTTTGAAAGGATCTCACCGTAAGCCTTTTGATCAGGAACAGAAAGCACATGCTGGCCAGCGCCATACGGCCGAAGATCACGAACATGGGGGCATAGGAGCGAAAAGCCAGTTTCAAGGCGATGAACGAACTGGCCCACAACAGCATGGCCGACAATAGGGCCAGCACGGGAAGCAAACGCGACTTGGGCACAAGGCATGCTTAACACACCGGCTCGATGAAGGCTATTGTAGACTTTTATCGGCGGCGATGCGTCTATGCAGATGAAAACATGGACCATGATGGCGAAAAGAGCGAGACAGAAGGTGTGGAAGGTGATACGAATAAGACATCATGTCGGATACAGCTGGGCAGGCAAAAGCGGTAGCGCTTCCGGAACTGGCGGCCTGCGTGGAGCAGGCCCGGTCTGGAGATCGGCATGCCATGAGCGAGCTGATCGGCGTGTTTCGCGAGGATATCTACCGCATGGTGTATTACCGTACCGGGAACCGGATGGATGCCGAAGATCTTACCCAGGAAATTTTCTTGAAGGTCTTCGACAATCTGAAGGGGCTCAAGGATACCGGCATGTTCCGGCCATGGCTCTATCGAATAGCGGTGAACCGCGTGAATGATCATCATCGCCGCAAGAAATTCCTGTCTTTCTTTATACCCGCGAGCGAACGGGAAGACGGGCCGGAGATGGAAGACATGCAGCACACGGATGAGAGTGTCCTTGACCAGGTGATCAAGAAGGAATTCTGGCACGAGGTCAGTGCCTTCATGCACAAGCTCTCCAAGCTGGAGCGCGAGGTGTTTCAGCTCCGTTTCATGGACCACCTCGGCATAGCCGAGATCAGTAAGGTCCTGGATCGGGGGGAGAGCACGGTCAAAACCCATCTCTATCGCGCCGTCAAGAAGTTCCAGGCCGAGGAGCATCTGATAGGACTTATCCGGGGAGAGGAACCATGAAAAAAGACGATCATGTCACCCAGGAAGACCTGATCATGGCCGTGATCGACAAGGGCGGCCTGACGCCGGAAAAGCAGGCCCATCTGGCCGCCTGTCAGGCGTGCCGGTCGGAAGCCGAGCGCCTCGGCTGCGACCTGGCGTCCCTGGGGGACCTGGCCAAAGCCGTGGTGCCGCCCATGCAGACCACGATCATGCTCCCCGAGGCCAAGACGTTAAAGCCGGCGCGGCCATGGGGCCTGCGATTGGCCTACGGATCGGCGCTGGCGGCCGCCCTGGTGGTCCTGATTCTGACCATGCCTTTTTTCAGGGTTTCGCCCAGTGGTAAGATGGAGGCCTTGTATCAGGACATGCTTTCGGATGCCAGACTCATGATCGAGATCGACCGTATGGCAAAAAATCCCCTACCCGAATCCTGGGCCGCTTTTGACGATGAGTTCGATGCCGGCGAGGATGATGACTTCATGGACGGTATTGCCCCCGGCGGGGAAGATTTTTCTTAAAAAGCAACGGAGGAAGATGAATATGACCAACAAAAAGATGTTTGTCATCGCAGGGCTGATTTTCATACTGGGGGCGGGACAAGCCCTGGCGCAGGAAAGCTTTGCCGGGAAGTGGTGGCGTATGCCTGATGTGGCGGTGCAGATGAAGCTGACCAAACAGGAGCAAGAAAAATTGGATGAACTCTACCGCGTCAACCGGCTTAACCTGATCGATCAACGGGCGCGCATGGAAAAACAACAGCTGGCCCTGGAAGAGTCCATGGAGACTGAACCCTTAAACGAGACGGACGTCTTTAAAAAATTCAACAAGGTCGAGAAGGTGCGCGCAAGCCTGTCCGAGGAGCGTTTCCGCTATTACCTGGGCGTGCGCAAGATCCTGGGAGCCGAGAGGTTTGAACAGCTTCAGCAGGCCCGGAAAAATTTCTGGAAGGCCAAACACAGCCGGACGGGATCTGATGAGGGTACTGCGTCGCACCGCCGCTGATAGACTTTTTAGCTCTTGAGCTTTTTGAGCATCATGCCCACTTCTTGAGACCTCTCGCGGGGACATACGAGAATGGCCTCTTCGCCTTCCACCACCACCAAATTGTCGATGCCGATGCACACGATGGGCTTGGCCTGCGCCCAGACGACATTGTCCCGGCATTCATGGAAATATGCCGTGCCCTGCACGGTATTGCCTTGTTGATCCGTCTGCTTAAGCTTTCCCACGGCATCCCATGAGCCGATATCGTTCCATCCGAAATCCGCGGGGATGACCGCCACCTTGGCGGCCTTCTCCATTACGGCGTAGTCGATCGAAACGGCCCGCGCGTTTTCATAGAAGCTCAGGATATCGCTACCCTGCCAGGCTGAAGCGCTTAAGCGCATGAGGTTGTCGTGCAGGTCCGGCACATGGCGTTTGATATCACGCAAGATGGTGTCCACGCGCCACATGAACATGCCGGCATTCCACAGGCAGCCCTCGGCGATATACGTTTGCGCCCTTGCCTGGTCGGGCTTCTCATGAAAGGCCGCGACCCTGCGCAGCACCAGCGTGCCGCCGGAATGGATCACTTCACAAGGTGCTATATACCCATATCCGGTTTCGGGGTGGTCAGGCTCGATGCCGATGGTGATCAGGTGCTCGGGAAAGTCCTTCAAACACTGGACGCCAAAGGCCACGGTTTTCTGGAAAGCGTTCGTGTCCGCGATGGCGTGATCGGAGGGAAAAATGGCCATGACGCCCTGGGGGTCACGTGCGGCGATCCAGGCCGCGGCGTATGCGATGCAGGGCGCCGTATTGCGGCCGAAGGGCTCGGCCAGGATATTGGAGGGCGGGATATCAGGCAATTCAGCGGCCACCTTGGGCGTGATATCGGATCCGGTGACGATGCATACCCGCGCAGGATCGGCCAGCGGCAGCAGCCGGTCGACGGTGGCGCGGATCAGGCTCTTCTCTCCGTCGAAACTGATGAGCTGCTTCGGTCTGCCGGTGCGGGAAACCGGCCATAAACGCTCGCCCTTGCCTCCGGCCATGACTACGATGTGCAGCGCCATGCATCCCCCTTATCTGGATTGGAGAGGCCAGAGTAATACATACCTGCCAGCGCCGTCAACCCGCAGGCATGCATTAATTATGTCCCGCAAGTTCGTTTGCAAGACGATGGTATCTCTCATGCGCCTCCGGACCCATGATCCTCTCCTCGACCTCGGCAAAGGCCTTCTTGAGTTCGGACCGGTCTTCCGGGGACAGAAGGCTGTCCGCCAGGGGGAACAGGACATTGTTCTCCTTGGCTATATGGGCCTTGAGCAGGTCCACATAGGCCCCGAGGTTCCCTCCCACTTCATCGATGGAGGCTTGATCGCCTTTGTCGACCAGGGACAGGGCCTTGGAGGCGGTTTTGAGATAGATGCGTCCCAGGGTATGCTCTTCGAGCATTACGGCCAGAGGACCGGTGTCACGGGGTTGACCGCGCCTTTCCATCAGGGGGAAGAGGTGCAGCTCTTCCTTGGTGTGGTGGCAGCGGTCCACGAAGCCCTTGAAGAAATCGAGCATCGCAGCCATCTTGCCGGGGTTGATCTTGTAGGTCTGAGAGATGCGCATCACCTCGAAGGCCGCGGCATCGAGTACTTTCATGATGATGGCATGTTCGTGTTTCAGCTCTTCGATCGGTTGCATAAGATCCTCCTCTTCTCTAACCAGTAATAGAAAAAAAGGCCGGAAAGATCAACCCTCACGCGCATCCCGAGAGATATAAAGGGCGGGCATCGGTCGGTTTTAGTCAATTACAAAATTGAGGCAAGGGATTGACAAATCCAATCCTCTATATTACTAAATAGTAAAATAGTAAATAGGGGTGTGGAATGGGCACAAGCAACCATACCGGAAAAGACCAGAACCAGCGGGACGATGCCGCCGGGTACAAAGCCGCCATACTCAAGGCTCTGGCGCATCCGGACCGCATCAGGATCTTTGAAGCCCTGGCCGCGGGCGAGAGAACGGTTGGTGAGATCGTGGACATGCTCGGCGCCAAGCCGGCCATGACGTCCCGGCACCTGGCCGTGCTCAGGGTCGCCGGGCTGGTGAGCGCGCGCAAGGATGGCCTTAATGTCTACTACGCCAACAAGATGCCGTGCCTCATATCCATGCTGGCCTGCGTTGATCAGGCCGTGTGCGCCATCGCCGACGAGCATCTGAAGGTGGCGGCGTGTTTGAGTAAAAAAGGAGGTTGATGTATGAGCAGCGCAACTCATCCGGGCATCATGCGGCGGCTGTCATTTCTGGACCGTTATCTGACGCTCTGGATCTTTCTGGCCATGGCCGCAGGTGTCAGCATGGGGTATGTCCATCCCGGCGTGGCCGGGTTCTGGAACCGTTTCAGCGTGGGCACGACCAATATCCCCATCGCGGTGGGTCTGATCCTCATGATGTACCCGCCCTTGGCCAAGGTGCGCTATGAAGAGATGGGGCCGGTCTTCAAGAACCTCAAGGTGCTGGAGCTCTCGCTCGTCCAGAACTGGGTGATCGGGCCGATCCTCATGTTCGCCCTGGCGGTCATTTTCCTGCACGACAAACCGGAGTACATGGTGGGCCTGATCATGATCGGGCTGGCGCGCTGCATCGCCATGGTCATCGTCTGGAACGAACTGGCCCAGGGTGATTCGGAATACTGCGCCGGCCTGGTGGCCTTCAATTCGATCTTCCAGGTGCTGTTCTTTTCTGTCTACGCCTATATCTTCATCACCGTGCTGCCGACCTGGTTCGGCCTGGAGGGTGTGGCGGTCAACGTCACCATCAGCCAGATCGCCAAAAGCGTCTTCATCTATCTGGGGATTCCTTTTCTCGCGGGCGTCATCACCCGGTTTTCCCTGATCAAGCTGAAAGGCAAGCCGTGGTATCAAAATAAGTTCATCCCCAAGATCAGCCCGCTGACCCTGATCGCCCTCTTATTCACCATTGTGGTCATGTTCTCGCTGAAAGGCGAATATATCGTACAGCTCCCGCTGGATGTCGTGCGCATCGCCATCCCGCTCCTGATCTACTTTGTGGTGATGTTCACGTTCTCGTTCTTCATGAGCAAGAAGGTGGGCGCCACCTACGGGCAGGCCGCCACACTCAGCTTCACCGCGGCATCCAACAACTTCGAGCTGGCCATCGCGGTGGCCATCGCCACCTTCGGCATCAATCACGGCGCGGCCTTTGCCGCGGTGATCGGTCCACTGGTGGAGGTGCCGGTCCTCATAAGCTTGGTGAACCTGTCGCTGTGGTTCAAGAAACGGTTTTTCTAAGAAGAAAGGAGCATATTGTATGGCAAAGATGTCAATCAAGGTTTTAGGTCCGGGGTGTATGAACTGCAAGAAATTGATGGAGACGACGGAACAGGCGGTCAAGGACCTGGGCGTGGATGCCGCGGTGGAATACGTGACCGATATGCCTACAATCGTCAAGTATATCATGAACACGCCGGGATTGGTGGTCAACGAACAGGTCGTGCATCAGGGCAAACCACTGCCTGACCTGGCTAAAGTTAAGGCGCTCATCCAAAGGCAGAGTTTCTGAGGACCAGGCAGACGTGCAGCACAGATACGACAGCAGAGGAGGCTTGAGGCATGCAACATGCTGAAGACGACAAGACAATCATAGGGGAAGAGGCGGCGCATGCCATGACACCTCTGGCCTGGGGCGTGCGGTTTGTCCTCCTGGGCGTCCTCTGGTGGTTGATCTACCGCATATTGCAGCCGCTATCGGTTTGGTTTACCTATGAGCTTCTGGGCCTGGAGCCCACAAGCCATATCGGTAGCGCCGTAGCCTTCTTTGTTTTCGAAACGCCCAAGGTGCTCATGCTCTTGACTCTGATCGTCTTTGTAGTCGGGATCATCCGCTCCTATTTCACCGCCGAACGCACCCGTCAGATCCTGGCCGGCAAGCGCGAATCCGTAGGCAATGTCCTGGCGGCCATGCTGGGTATCGTCACGCCTTTTTGCTCGTGTTCGGCCGTGCCGCTTTTCATCGGCTTCGTGCAGGCGGGTGTGCCGCTGGGTGTGACCCTGTCCTTTTTGATCGCGGCGCCCATGATCAACGAGATCGCCGTGGTGCTGCTGTTCGGCATGTTCGGCTGGAAGGTTGCGCTGCTCTACATTGCCACGGGACTCGTCATAGCCATAACCTCGGGCTTGGTCATCGGCAGGCTCAAGCTGGAACGCTACGTTGAAGGCTGGGTCTTTGAGATGCAAGTGGCCCAGGCAAATATTGAATCAACCAAACCGATATTCTCGGATAGAATATTCGCGGGCAAGGCCGCGGTCATCGAGATCGTGGGCAAGGTCTGGCCTTTTGTCGTTGCCGGCATTGCGGTCGGCGCAGGTATCCATGGGTACGTGCCCGAAGGATTCATGGCCTCCTTCATGGGCAAATCCGCCTGGTGGGCTGTGCCGGCGGCGGTTCTCTTGGGCGTGCCCATGTATTCGAATGCGGCGGGCATTATACCGATTGTGCAGGCCCTGTTGGAAAAAGGGGCTGCGCTGGGAACCGTGCTGGCATTCATGATGGCGGTTATCGGACTGTCACTGCCGGAGATGATCATTCTGCGCAACGTCCTCAAGATCCAACTCATTGCCGTGTTTTTAGGAGTGGTGGCAACCGGGATCATTGTGGTGGGATATCTATTCAACATCGTATTTTGATAACGAACAGGGGGAGAACATGGATATCAAGGTGCTGGGGCTTGGCTGCCGGAAATGCAAGCTCGCGGAAGAGATCGTGCGTCAGGCCGTGGCCGAATCGGTCCTTTATTGAGCGTGGCGCGGCATGATGTGCGTTTAGAACAAGGCCGGAGCAACATGAGGAAGGGGAGATGAGATGATGCGCAGATCCTTATGGCTGGCGGTGGTTGCGGTTTTAACCATGACGGGTTCGGCCTTCAGCGCCGCAGCGGCGCCCAAGGTTATGATCGCAGAACCACAGTATATGTTCGGCCAAGTGCTGGACGGCGTGGTCGTCACGCACGACTTCGTGATCAGGAACCAAGGCGATGCACCTCTGATCATCGGCAGGGTCAGGACGGATTGCGGCTGTACGACGACCTCGTTTACGCGGCAGATCCCTGCCGGGGGAGAGGGCAAGCTGACGGTCAAGGTATCAACCGCCGGGTACGGCGGAAGTTTGATCAGGCACGAGGTGCGGGTGGAGACGAACGATCCGCTTTACCCGCGACTGAAGCTACTTATTTCCGGCGAGGTGCGGGAGTTCGCGCGCATCGATCCCGGCGCTGTGATCCTGAAGGGCAAGGCCGGCATGGAGGTCAAGGCTTTTGTGACCGTCACCCCGATTCATCCCTTCACGGCGCTTAAGGCGTATGCGCGGGAGGGTGTTCATATCCGTGTTATCATGCAGGAGGCGCTGGTCGAAGGCCGAAAGGTCTATACCGTCATTATCGAGAATACCATGAATGTACCGGGCACGTACACGGATAGCATCATCGTGGATACCGACAGCCCGGTCAGGCCGGAGATCGCCATCGGTGTTCAAGGCGAGATTTCATAGTCAGACCGGCAGGCATCCTGATGACTCCCGCGTTGGTCGTGGCCGGTTCGATGCTTCTGGCCGGTAGGGTCCCGACCGAGAAACAACTGGAGACCATGCTGCTGGATGTCATAACGGCAAAGCGATGATGTTTTTCCGGCCGCGCCATAGATACCGGAAAAACCCGGTTTCAAACTACCCGACCCAACTCTACCTCGAACTGTCCACCTACTGTAACCTTTCCTGCCGGACCTGCGTACGGAACTCAGTCCTCGATTTTCAAACGGCCCACTTTTCACTGCGGCTGATGGAGCGTCTGCTCGATTCCATTGCCATGCTCCCGACCTTGGATCGCATCGTATTGCTGGGCTACGGTGAGGCCCTGTGCAACCCGCATATCCATGACATCCTCAGGCGTCTCGGGCAAACAGGCATCCCCTTAACGCTGGTGACCAACGGCCAGCTCATCACCGCGGACATCGTGGACCTCCTGGTCGGTCTGCCGGTCAAGGAGGTCTTCATCTCCTGGGACGATTATGAAGACTCGGACCGCATCCGCGTCGGATCGGACACGGATAAGATCAGGGAGGTCATCGAGGAGCTCAGGCGGCGCCGGAAAGGACGCCTCCCGCTCATCGGTCTGGAGATCGTGGCGATCAGACACAACCGGGATGTGCTCCACAAGATCGTGGCTGCATCATTGGCCGCGGGCGGCGAGAAGATCATCGTGACCAATGTCTTTCCCTATGCGCGGGCCATGCGCGACGAGATCCTGTTTGCCTATAAGAGGCGACCTGCCTTCGATATCCATACCCGGCTGGACGGCTATGACCGGTCGGTTGACGTCTCCATCGCAAACCAGGTTATCGGAGACGCCCGCGCGTGCCCCTTCATGGAAAAGGGCACCCTGTTCGTCACCGCTCAAGGAGATATCGTTCCCTGTCTGGAGCTCGCCCATTCGCACAAGGCCTGGTATTTGGGTTCCGAACGCATGCATTTCCAGCATAGTTTTGGAAACATCATGCAGACGTCCCTCGCATCCCTCTGGGCATCGGAGAAATTCGCCACGTTCCGGGAGGCGTTCGTATTCTACGACTTTCCAGACTGCCTGGGTTGCCATGACCCGCACATGTGCCTGCATCGATCCACCAAAGATGGTGACTGCTTCCGGAACAGTACGCCCTGCGGCGAGTGCCTGTGGGCGCGCGGCGTTGTCCGCTGTCCCTAAAGAATCAATACGCCTGACCCGCGCGACCCATAACCTTTGAACCCTCAAGCGCGATATCAGATCGAGTCGGTTTGCACTCATCTGCGACGACTGTCTTTACACCTGCCCGGCAGTGTGCTAGGCATGACCATCATGGATAATGACGATATATGCCATAGATGCATATAAGCCCGCCCCGGCATGGATCATCCGTGTCCAGGGCATGGGAGGATGATCGCGCCGGACCTTGAAGTTGCCGCTTATCTTTCAGGCCGATTCGGACGATCTTTGAATAAGGTTTAAAAGGATGGGAAGGTATGCTGAGAGGATACCAAGTTTTTGAATCGCGGATCATTGGGGCCGAGGAGTATCCCTGCCCGATCGAGGTGTTCGTCAACCCCGATGCGGATGAGAAACGCTATCTCATCGAAGAGCTCAAGGTCGACGAACATACCCTGAATTCGTCTCTGGACCCGGACGAGATTTCGCGTCTCGAGTTCGAGCCCGACCATATCGCGCTGATCTTCAAGATGCCCAAAAGCTATTCCGGTCAGGACCAACTCCTGTTCCGGGTGGTTTCCACCGGCGCCTTTCTCTTCAAGGACAAGATGGTCCTGGTAGTCTCCGAGGATGTGCCGCTTTTTGAAGGCAAACAGTTCACCCGCGTGCAGTCGCTTAGGAGCCTATTCCTGGCGGTACTCAACCGTTCGGCCTACCATTTCATGGAGCACCTCAAGATCATCAACCTCTTGACCGACGAACTGGAGGGCAAGATCAACGAATCCATGGAGAATCGTTATCTGATCAACCTTTTCACCCTGGAGAAAAGCCTGGTGTATTACCTGAACGCCATCCATTCCAACACGGTGGTAATCGAAAAGCTCAAGAACTATGTCTCCCGCATGGGGTTTACCACCGAAGAGACCGAATTTTTAGATGACATTTTGGTCGAGAACAACCAGTGTTTCCGGCAAGCCGAGATCTATTCCAACATCTTGGCCAGCCTCATGGACGCCCGCGTATCCATCGTCAGCAACAACTTGAACATCCTCATGAAAACCTTGAACATCATCACCATTTGCCTCATGGTGCCGACCCTGGTGGTGAGCGCCTTTTCCATGAACGTCAGCTTTCCCTTGCAGCACAATCCCTCCGCTTTCTGGATGATTATGGGCCTGGCCATGCTGGGGGCCTTCAGCGTCATGTTGTTCTGGCGCTATAAACGCTTGTAGATTCGACGGTCCGCTCCGTATCTTTAAAAGGCATGGTCTAGGCATGCCGTGAACAATGTGGTATGCTTGCAGCCGATGAAGCGTTACGGCAAGCAGGTTTCTCAGAAGGCCGGGCTTGAGCCCGGCGCCCTGATCCACATCGGGGAAAAGCGTCTGGCCCGTACCAGGTTCACGCTCATCGACTATGATGCGCAGAGCTTTGCCGAGAAGACCATTGATGAGGTGGAAGCCAGCTTCGCATTCAAGGATACCCCCACGGTAAGCTGGATCGATGTCCAGGGTCTGCAGGATACCGCCAACATCGAGAAGATCGGGAAGCATTTTCATATCCATCCGCTGTTGCTCGAGGATATCCTCACCACCGGCCAGCGGCCTAAGATGGAGGATTTCGGGGAAAGCATCTTTATCGTGCTCACCATGTTCTCGCTGGGCGGGGAGGGCGAGGTTCTCTACGAGCAGGTCAGCATCATACTCGGGCCGCACTATGTCATCAGTTTTCAGGAGGGCGAGCAGGATATCTTCGGTCCCATCCGGGAACGCATCCGCAGCGCCCATGGGCTTTTGCGTAAGATGGGGAGCGACTATCTGGCCTATACCCTGCTGGATGCCATCGTGGATAATGTCTTTGTCGTGCTGGAGAAGCTGGAGACGGACATCGAGGCCGCCGAGGATTATGTCCTGGCCAATCCCGATAACACGGCTATCCAGACCATACACGAGCTGAAGAACGAGGCGTTGTTCTTACGGAAAAATCTCTGGCCGTTGCGCGAAATGGTGAGCCAGCTCCAAAGCAGCGAATCGGACCTCATCCAGCCGTACATGTCCCGCTATCTCAAGGATCTCTATGACCATACCATTCAGGTCATCGAGACCGTGGGCACCTACTGGGAGATCATATCCGAGATACGCGATTCCTATCTGTCGAGCCTGTCCAATCGCATGAATGAGATCATGAAAGTCCTGACGATATTCGCTACCATCTTCATTCCCTTGACCTTTATCGTGGGTATCTACGGCATGAACTTCGATTACATGCCGGAGTTGCGGTGGCATGCGGGTTACCCGACGCTTATGGCATGCATGGCCGGCCTGGTGATCGGTATGCTGATTTATTTCAAGCGTAAAAATTGGTTGTAATGGAGGAAGGGGGACGCATGAGGGGTTTGGTGATCGGTTGCTTGACGGCAGTGCTGGTAGCGCTGTGCGGCATACCCGGGTGGGCCGGTGTATGGGATATGGACCTGCCCTATCAGGGTGACAATCCTCAGTGGGTCAAGGTCAAGGATCTCTGGGATGGTCATTGGGACGGCCAGGGCCTGGATGAGATCGTGAACGCGCTCAACCTCCTCATGGAAAAGCAGCCCGATACGGTGGAACCCTATCTGTGGCTTTCCAAGACCTATTATCTCAAGGCGCGCTGGAATCGCAAGGAACGTCAGACCAACTTCAGGCAGGCCGAGATCTATGCCGTCAAGGCCCGTGAGGTCGATCCCGGCAATATCATGGTTCTTAAGCTCATCGTGGACACCCTCTCATTCTCGGGCGACACCGTCTATATCCTGGCGCGTTACGGAGACTGGATCAGAGGCGGCGCCCCGTTACCCGTTGCGGAAGCACTTCCCTTACTGCCTACTTCGCAGAAGACCAAGGACTTCTATTGCCTGTGGAGGCAAAGGTCCAAGATCGATAAAGGCCTGGCGGCTGTGGAACTGCTGAAAGACATGGCGTCATCCGCTCCCGGGGACGGGCTCACCCAGCTCTGGGCCTGCCGCGCCTACAGCTACCTGGGGTTGTATTACACCTCCCTGGGCAATCAGGAAGAAAGGGCGACGCGCTGTTATCAGCAGGGGGTGCAGTATGGCGAAAACGCGCTCAAGCTCCTGCCGTACAGTGTTCCGGCCCACTACTGGCAGGCGCGCAATCTCTCCGGCTGGTTACGCGGGGCCGGCATGTTCAAGCGGATGCGCTACACCAACCGGATGACGGCGCTCCAGCTGTTCTGTTCCCGTGAAAACGCTTTCTATTATTACAATGGACCGGCGCTGGATATGGGCATGCTCATGGCGCAAGGGGACTGGGTGAGCCGTCAGCGTGCAAAAAGAACGGGCATAACCCCTCAGGTGGCCTTTTGTATGCTCGACCTGGCCGCCATGCTGTATCCCGACTCCCTCGCGATCCCGTATGTCAAGGCTCAGCTGCTGGTGCATGAGGGTAAGAAAGACGAGGCCGTAAAGACCGTGGAGCATCTCCTGGCCAGAAATCCTGACACCGACTGGTTCACGGCGCCCGAGAACCATTGTTACCGCAGGATGGCCCGCAGACTCCTGGCCGAGATCAAGGGCGGCGCATAGACCGCCGGCCTCACGGCGGACAGCGACGATCGCGTGAGGGGCTGGGATTGTGATAGCATGTACCCGATCGGCATGATTGCCGATCCTTTATGGTGAGCATTGAGAAAAGTGAAAAGAAGGCTTGATTTAACAGGGCTCTTCTAGTATTATGAATCATGATTCATTGTTCAATGAAAAAAGGCATAAAATTCATGATACAGGAGGAAGTATGGTTAGGAGAATCAATAAGGCAGCGGTTATCGGCTCGGGGATCATGGGTGGTGGAATCGCCGCTCTCCTCGCCGGTGCAGGTGTCGACGTACTCTTGTTGGACATCGTGCCGTTTGATCTGAAAGAGGAAGAGAAGAAAGACCCCAAGGCCAGGAACAAGATCGTCAACGCCGGCCTTGAGGCCATGCAGAAGGCGAAGCCGCCGCTGTTGTTCCAGAAGGACGATCTGGGACGCGTCAAGGTGGGGAACCTTGAGGATGACTTCGAGAAGCTCAAGGAGTGCGACTGGATCGTAGAGGTGGTCGTTGAGAACCTCAAGATCAAACAGCAGCTCTTCAAGCGTATCGAGGGCATCAGAAAACCGGATACCATCGTTTCCTCCAACACCTCCGGTATCCCGCTGAAGGACATGTCCGAGGGTTTGAGCAAAGGCTTCAAGGAGCACTTCCTCGGCACGCACTTCTTCAACCCGGTGCGCTGGATGCACCTCTTGGAGATCATCCCCGGCGCCGAGACCAAGAAGGAGATCCTTGAGTTCCTAGCCGAGTTCGGCGAGAAGAGGCTCGGTAAGGGCATCGTGTGGGCCAAGGACACCCCCAACTTTATCGGCAACCGTATCGGTATCCACGGCATGAGCTACACCATCAACCAGATGCTGACCGACGGGCTTACCATCCCCGAGGTCGATGCCCTGTTCGGCCCGGCGCTCGGCCGCCCCAAGACGGCTATCTTCGCCACCGCCGACCTGGTCGGCCTGGACACCATGACGCATGTTATCCAGGGCACCTATGATAACTGCCCGAATGATGAAGAGCGTAACGTCTTCCAGCCGCCGCAGTTCATCAAGGACATGCTGGAAAAGAAGCTCTTCGGCAACAAGACCAAGGCCGGCTTCTACAAGAAAGAGAAGACCCCGGACTGGAAGACCATCAAGAAGGTCATCGACCCCAAGACCGGTGAATACGGCGAATACGGCAAGGCCAGCTTCCCGTGCCTGGACGCCGCCAAGGCCGCCAAGACCCTGCCCGAAAAGATGCAGGCCGTCGCTTACGGCGACGACAAGGGCGCCAAGTTCGCCTGGAAGGTCTTGGCCGGCGCTTTCATCTATTCCGCCAACCGCATCC
Source organism: Syntrophaceae bacterium (assembly GCA_039680665.1). Lineage (GTDB taxonomy): Bacteria > Desulfobacterota > Desulfomonilia > UBA1062 > UBA1062 > JAKQBR01. The sequence continues at coordinate 18,214 of JBDKSM010000121.1, forward strand.
CCGAGATCTCGGACACCGTGGTCGAGATCGACAACGCCATGAAGTGGGGCTATAACTGGGAACTCGGGCCATTCGAGTCCTGGGACGCCATCGGACTGGAGAAGTCGGTAGCCAAGATGAAGGCCGACGGTTTCAAGGTGCCCGAGAAAATCGAAAAGATGCTGGCCAAGAAGGCCACGTCTTTCTACAAGATCGATAAGGGCAAGAAGCTTTATTACGATTTCGCTTCCGAGACCTACAAGCCGGTGCGCGTGAGCGAAACGGCCATCAGCCTCGCGGCCCTGAGAGCCGAGAACAAGGTGGCCAAGACCTGTCCGGCGGCATCATTAATCGACCTGGGCGACGGCGTGTTCTGTCTGGAATATCATTCCAAGATGAACGCCATCAACAAGCCCATGGTGGACTTCATGAGCGAAGCGGCCGCTTATGCCATCGACAACGGCGTTGGTCTGGTCATCGGCAATCAGGCCGGCGGTATGCCGGGCGCTTTCTCGGCCGGCGGCGACCTGGCCTATATGTTGAACTTGGCTAAGGCCGGCAATTTCGCTGAGATCGACAAGTTCATCAAGGATGTACACGTCGGTATCATGGGCCTGCGCTATATGCCGATCCCCGTGGTGGCGGCTCCCTACGGCCTGGCCCTGGGCGGCGGATGCGAAGTCTGCTTGGCCTCCGATAGGATCGTGGCGCATATGGACCTGATCATGGGTCTGGTCGAGATCGGCGCCGGTCTGGTTCCGGGCGGCTGCGGCATGATCAACCTGTGGCGCAAGTCCACCACCGCCAAACCGGAAATCTCCAAGATCACTGACTGGGCCGGCTTCTTCATCCAGGCCTTCATGCTGGTGGCCCAGGCCAAGACGACCATGTCGGCCGCCGAGGCGCGCGCCCGCGGCTTCCTGGGCGCCCAAGATCGCATCGTCATGAACCGCGACAACCTGATCGGCGAGGCCAAGAAAGAGGTCCTCAGAATGGTCGAGGACGGTTATGCGCCGCCCATGAAGAAGAAGATCGCGGTGTTCGGCCGCGAGGCCTCGGGTATGATCTATGCCGAGATGCTCAATATGGTCAACGGCGGATACATCACCCCGCATATGGAACATATCGCCAAGACCATTTGCAACTGCATGCAGGGCGGTGATGTGCCTTCCGGCACCTTGGTCACCGAAGAGTATCTCCAGTCGCTGGAGCGCGAGGCCTTCGTCGAGCTGTGGAAGACGGAGAACACCCAGAAGATGGCCGAGAACATCATGACCACCGGCAAGCCGTTGTTCTTGTAGGTTGAAGATAGGAAGAACAGGAGGATTATAACAATGAGAGAAGCATATATCGTTGAATCAGTAAGAACTCCCGGTTGCAGAAGGGGCAAAGGTGCATTTGCGCAGACCAGGCCCGAAGATCTGTTGAAAACCGCATTGGACGGCTTGATCGAAAGGGCCAAGATTGATAAGGCCGAGGTGGAAGATATCCTGGTTGGCTGCGCCTTCCCCGAGGCCGAGCAGGGTTTGAACCTGGGCCGGGTCATCGCCCAGATGGCCAAGTTCCCGGATACGACCTGCGGCGCGGTCGTCAACCGTTTCTGCGCTTCCAGTCTCGAGGCCATTGCCCTGCAGGCCATGCGCATCAAGAGCGGCTGGTGCGATATCGCCATCGGCGCCGGCTGCGAGTCCATGACCATCGTGCCCATGGGCGGCAACCTGCCCAGGCCGCACCCGGAGTGGGCCAAGGAAAACCCCGATGTATATATGTCCATGGGCATCACGGCCGAGAACGTGGCCAAGCGCTACAACATCACGCGCGAGATGCAGGACGAGGTTGGATATCATTCCCAGAAGAAGGCCTCCAATGCCACAAAGAACAAACTCTTTACCGAGATCATCCCCACCCCGGCCTACAAGTTTGTAGAGAAGCCGGACGGTTCCTGGGAGAAGAAGACCTGGATCCAGGATTTCGATGATGGCGTGCGTGAGACCACGATCGAAGGTCTTGCCAAGCTGAAGGGCGCCTTCGCCGCCGCCAATCCGTGGGTGCCCAACCAGGGCTCGGTCACGGCCGGAAACTCTTCGCAGACCACCGACGGCGCCGCCGCGACGTTGATCGTGAGCGAGGAAGCCCTGAAGCGTCTGAACCTCAAGCCCATTGCCAGGATCGTGGCCTATGCCGTGGCTGGTTGCCGTGCGGATGAAATGGGCGTCGGCCCGGCCTATGCCGTGCCCAAGGTTCTCAAGCTAGCCGGGCTCAAGGTTGAGGACATCAACATCTGGGAGCTCAACGAGGCCTTTGCTTCTCAGTTTATTTACTGTGCGCAGAAGCTCGGGCTTTACGAGGACAAGTCCCTGTGGTCCAGCGATAGCGACAAGCGCATCGTCAACGTCAACGGCGGCGCCATCGCCCTGGGCCACCCGCTGGGCTGCACCGGCGCCAAGCTCTTCGCCCAGCTCACAACCCAAATGAAGGTCCGCAAGGCCAAGTACGGCGTCGAGTCCATGTGCATCGGCGGCGGTATGGGCGCGGCAGCGGTATTAGAACTCTGCTAAGCTTATCATTACCTGTTTCGTGAAGAAGGCTGCCGTTTTCGGCAGCCTTCTTTTTATCCGAACAATCCTGAGAATCCGCGCTCTATGGGGCAATCCGCAAGGTGGTTGACACCTGTGGGTTGGGATGCTACAGGGCAAATGAAAGCCGAATCCTTGATGATGGAACGGGGGAACCGGTAGTGGGGGCGTATCGCACAAAACGGCGTAGGGCAAACCTCTTCGGCCCGAGCCCGACAGCTAACCCCGCAGGCTACGAAGGGGATGATCCTTAAAAATTCGCAGGACCGTCCTCGCGCTTGAAAGATGGAGGCCCTGGAATGCAGGCAAAGGAAACCCGGGAGGGCGGTGATGCGGCCACGCCCCCCGAATGTGGAACCCCACACAGTACATTTGGACACAAGCACACCCTAACCCTGGCGCTGATGGCGCTGGGAGTTGTCTTCGGAGATATCGGAACCAGTCCGCTGTATGCCGTCAAGGAGTGTTTCCACGGCAAACATGCCATTGCCTTTGACCATGATACGATCCTGGGCGTCTTATCGCTGATCTTCTGGTCGCTTACCGTGGTAGTGAGCATCAAGTATGTGGGCTTCGTCACCCGTGTGGACAATCATGGTGAAGGCGGCATTTTCGCCCTGCTGGGCCAGGCTCAGTCTCACATGGAAAAACTCAAGCCGCGCGCGCGGTCCGGAGTTGTTTTCATGACATTGATCGGAGCCTCGCTGCTCTTCGGGGAAGGCATCATTACCCCGGCCATTTCGGTCCTCTCTGCCGTAGAGGGCTTGAGCGTCGCCACCAGCGCCGCCGACCCATTGGTGCTCCCGCTTACCGTCATCATCCTGTTCGCGATTTTCCTGGTCCAACACCGCGGCACGGCTCGAATAGGCAGAGTGTTCGGTCCTATCATGCTGGTGTGGTTTGCCGTCATCGCCGTACTGGGATTGCGTCAGATCATAAGCGCGCCGGAGATCCTCAAGGCCTTGAGTCCCCTCTATGCCATTGATTTTTTTGTCGTTCACCACTGGCACGGCATCGTGGTGCTCGGTTCGGTGGTGCTCTGCATCACCGGGAGCGAGGCGCTCTATGCCGATCTCGGTCATTTCGGGCATAAAGCTATAGGTCTTTCCTGGGTGGGCATGGCCTATCCGGCGCTGCTCTGCAATTATTTCGGGCAGGGTGCGCTGCTTCTGCACCAACCTGAACTGGCCTACAATCCATTTTACGGCCTGGTGCCGAGGGCCTTGCTCTACCCCATGGTCGGAATGGCCACCATAGCCACCATTATCGCTTCCCAGGCCCTGATCTCGGGCGTCTTTTCCCTCACCCAGCAGGCCATCCAGCTGGGCTATTGCCCGCGCATGCGCATCATGCATACCTCCTCCGAAAAGGAAGGTCAGATCTATATCGCGGGGGTTAATTACACCCTCATGATCCTGTGCATCGCCGTGGTCCTAATATTCAAGGAATCGAGCGGTTTGGCTGGGGCATACGGCATCGCCGTCACCATGACCATGACCATGACATCACTGCTCTACTATGTTGTCGTAACCCGCACCTATGGGTGGCCGGTCTGGCAGGCCTTGCCGATCGTGGCCCTGTTTCTGTTCTTCGACATACCCAATGTGAGCGGCAATCTTCTGAAGATAGTCGACGGCGGCTGGTTCACCCTGCTCGTGGCAACCTGTGTCCTGATCCTCATGAAGACCTGGAAGGACGGCCGCAAACAGCTATCGCGCGCCATGCTCAAGAAACGCTTCCCGATCGATCTGTTCCTTGAGGATATCGCGGCCCACGATGTCAAGCGGGTCTTCGGCACGGCCGTGTTTATGACCGTCTCTCCCGAGGGCACGCCCGCGGCGCTCCTGCACCATGTTAAGCACAATCATGTGCTGCACGAGAAGGTCATGCTCCTGTCCATCAGTACCTTGGACATACCCAGCGTGCCGAGCTGTGATCGGTTGAAGGTCGAGAACTTGGGACAGGGCTTCTACCGCCTGCTGGCCCAATATGGTTACATGGAGAAGCCCAGCATCCCCGAGATCATGGACATGGCTTCAATTATGGTGGTGGGGATTGAGCCGACCACGACTACCTATTATCTGGGCCGCGAAACCCTTCTGACCACTGGGACATCGAAGATGTCGAGCTGGCGCAAGGCCTTGTTCGCCTTCATGTCGCGCAACGCCTCCAACCCGACCTCGTACTTCGGCATACCGCCCAATAGGGTTGTAGAACTAGGCGCCCAGATCGAACTTTGATTTCAACTCTCAATCAAGCCCTAGCTGTGACTCGTGCCGTCCTTGGCACTCGCCCTACGGGCGCACGCAAGGTGCGTCCATTTTCGCTGTCCTGCGAAAATGTGTCGTCGGCGGCTGCGGAGTACGTAACATGTGATTCGGACCATCCATGGTCCTCACCCTATGGGCGTGTCTAACGACACGTCCAATTCCGCTGTCCTGCGGAATTGTACCACCTCGCCGCCACCATCCTGGCCTCCTCGCTATGATCTTGATTGAGGACCGGAATCCGTGTGAACCTTACCGTTGTAGGGTGGTCCACACGGTTGAAAGTGATGATATCGTGCCA
>JBDKSM010000122.1:0-81343 GCA_039680665.1 Syntrophaceae bacterium
CGATCAAGCCCTGATCTATGCCCTGCGCCACTACATGAAAAGGGCGAGCGTGATAGGCTTGCTGTTCTGGGCCTACGAAAGAAGGGATTACCTGGATGAATATGCCTACATCGGCAAAGGATTGATCTTAACCGCGGGGTCTGAATCCAATCCCGCGGGGCATGAGATGCGCTCGGAATTCGCGTTCGATCGCCTGGATATGGGCGTGGTACTTTCCGGGTATCGCCGCGCCAAAGAAAAGGTTTCCCGTATTGCCGGGTTGCGCAGATTCAATGCCCGGCAGGCGGCCTGGATGAGCCTGAAGAACCTCTGGGTCAGAATCTTCAACAAGCTGTTCCGCGTGAGGAAACGCATGGATAAGGGCCTTGTATTCGCGGTTTCCGGGGTGGACGGCTCGGGGAAGTCCAGCATGATCGAAGAACTGCACGGCTGGTTCGGCAGGTACTTCGATGTCGAGGTGGCGCATCTCGGCAAACCGTCGCCAACCGTGGTCACGCTTTTCCTCCGGCCGCTCTTGTCACTTTACCGGAGCGTCAAGGCCGGACCAAGAGCTAAGGGCGGCGATACCGGTGGCGGCAGCGGCGCGGGCGGGGCGAAAAGGAATAATAGGTTTATCTGGGGGGTACGGAGCCTTGCCTTGGCCTACGAGCGCAACAGGCTGGCCCATCATGCCCATGACCTGGCCGTCAAAGGCAAGATCGTGATTTGCGACCGTTACCCGAGCACTTCACGAGGGAAGATGGACTCCCCCAGGATCGGGCCGGGCGGTTCGATCCTGGTCGAGATGATGAGATCTCTTGAACTGAGGCTCTATGAACGGATTCCCAAGGCAGATGGGCTGGTCTTTCTGGATGTCTCCCTGGAGGAGGCCATCAGGCGCAACAGGGCACGCGTGAAAAAGGACAAGGAAAGCGATGATGAGATCGCCATTCGCCATATGGACAATCAGGGGCTTGACTTCAGCGCCCAAAAGATCTTTCTGGTGGATGCCAATCGTGATTATGACAGCGTGCTGAAAAGCTTGAAGTCGATCGCCTGGCAGTGCCTTTCCGGAGAAGCATAAAGCATGACATACTCAGGCCAGCATGATCTTCCTCCGGCCAAGATCCTCTACTTCATCACCGAGGATTGGTACTTCTATTCGCACCGACTGCCCCTGGCCTTGGCCGCGCGTGAGGCCGGGTGCGACGTGGCGCTGGTGACCCATGTGAACAGGCACGGCGAGGCTATTCAACGCTCCGGCATCAGGCTGATCCCCTTCGATCTCTCGCGCCGCGGCGTGAACCTGATATCCGAGTCGGCCACGCTGGCCCGCCTTGTCGCCCTTTACCGCACGGAGAAGCCGGACCTCGTGCATCATGTGGCGATGAAGCCGGTGCTGTATGGCTCTCTTGCCGCCCGATTGACCGGCGTGCCGCATGTGGTGAATGCGCTGGCCGGCCTTGGCTACGTCTTTACCTCCGGCCAGCTCAAGGCCCGCATCCTGCGTCCTGTCATCGGGGGTGCGTTCAGGATGATCCTGGGCGGCCGGGGTTCACGCCTTATCCTGCAAAACCAGGATGATCAGGCCCTGTTCATCCGGAAGCGCTTTATCCAGACAGAACGGATCGCCCTCATCAAGGGCTCCGGGGTTGATACGACGGTTTTCTCCCCAACGCCCGAACCGCCGGGGACGCCGGTCGTCATGCTGGCATCCCGCATGTTATGGGACAAGGGGGTCAAGGAATTTGTAGATGCCGCCAGGCTTCTCAAGACGCGCGGCGTCGAGGCGCGTTTTATCCTGGTAGGGGATACCGATCGGCACAACCCCTGCGCAATCCCCCAGGAGCAGCTCAAGGCCTGGCATACCGAGGGCGCTGTCGAGTGGTGGGGGTATCGGAAGGATATGTCCGCCGTTTTTGCTGAGTCTCATATCGTTTGCCTGCCTTCCTTCTATGGCGAAGGCGTGCCCAAGGTATTGATCGAAGCGGCTGCCTGCGGTCGTCCTATCGTAACCACCGACGCGCCGGGCTGCCGGGAGATCGTAAAGGATGGGGTGAACGGCCTGCTTGTCCCGGTGCGTACCGTGGCGGAACTGGCGCATGCCGTCCAGAGACTGGTGGAGCATCCCGGAGTGCGCCGCACAATGGGGATGAAGGGGAGGGAGCTTGTCGTTAATGAGTTCTCCGAGCAGAGGGTCGTGGCGGATACGATGGCAGTGTATGCCTCGCTGTTGAATTCATGAACATCCTGGTTACAGGCGCCACCGGGGCCATCGGCCCAAGCGTGCTGAACGCCTTGCTCGAGGCAGGGCATCGGGTGCGCGCCTTGTCTCTTGAAGCCCCTGAGACCGGGCTGTTCCCTCACGGGGTGGAAGCCATCGTGGGGGATATCACCGACCAGGGGGCGGTCCAAACCGCCATGCAGGGTATGGAGGCGGTGGTCCATATGGCGGCCCTGCTGCACATCGTCAATCCTCCGCCTGCAATGCATGCAGCCTACGAGCGCATCAACGTGGGCGGCACGCAGACGGTGGTGGATGCCGCCGTCCGGGCCGTGCTAAGGCGCATCGTCTTTTTCAGCACCATCGCCGTGTATGGACCTTCCGGTGGCTGCGTGCTGGATGAGATGTCCGAGCCGCATCCCGATACCCCATACGCACGGACCAAGCTGTCCGCGGAACGGATCGTCTTGAACGCGAAAGCCCGCGATGGTCGGCCGTTGGGAACGGTCCTGCGCTTAGGCGCGGTGTACGGTCCCCGCATCAAGGGGAATTATGCGCGGTTGCTGCATGCCCTTCAGCGGCGCCGCTTTCTTTCTGTCGGCAGGGGTATTAATCGAAGGTCGCTGGTGTATGTCAAGGATGTCGGCCGTGCGGCGGCGACGGTGGTTGCTCATCCTGGGGCGGCGGGTCGGATCTATAATGTGACGGACGGCGCCTACCATACCCTCAACGAGATCATAGCGAGCATGTGTTCCGCCCTGGGGCGTAGGCCGCCGTTGTTTTCTTTGCCCATTGTTCCCACGCGGATGGCGATCGATCTTATGGAGGCCCTCAGCCGCGCCTTTGGGTTCAAGGAACCGGGGTTAAGGGAAATGATCGACAAATATACCGAGGATATCGCCGTTGACGGCATACTCATTCGGCAGGAGCTCGGTTTTGTCCCGCGCTATGATCTACAGGCCGGTTGGAAAGAAACGATTCTGGAGATGCGCACATGAAAAGGATTATTGACCTCATCCTGTGTTTACTCTTGATGCCTATCCTACTGGTGCCCGCGCTGGTGATTGCGGTCCTGATAAGGCTGTCATCGGAAGGGCCGGCCTTATACTGGTCCGACCGGGTGGGGGCGGACAACAAGATTTTCAAGATGCCGAAATTCCGCACCATGCGCATCGATACGCCGGCGGTGGCAACGCACCTGATGTCCGACCCCGAAGCCTATCTGACGCCCTTCGGATCCTTCTTGAGAAAAACGAGTCTGGATGAATTGCCGCAGTTGTGGAGCGTGGTGAAGGGTGATATGAGCTTTGTGGGGCCGCGGCCGGCATTGTTCAATCAGGATGATCTGATTGCCCTGCGGACACGAAAGGGCGTTCATCGTCTGGTTCCGGGCATCACGGGCTGGGCGCAGATCAACGGCCGCGATGAGATACCGATACCCTTGAAGGTGGAGTTTGATGAGTATTACCTGCAGCACCGATCGATCTTATTCGATATGAAAATTTTAGGCCTGACGCTCAGGAAGGTTATCCGTTCGGAGAACGTCAGCCATTGATCGGAAAGGAACGCTATGTCAAGAGCACTGAGCGATAGGCACCACTGGGTTTTGCAGTCCGAGATCCGCAGCATGTCCATTGCCTGCGAGCGCCTGGGCGGCATCAACCTGGCCCAGGGCGTCTGTGACACGGAGGTGCCGGCCGTCGTGCGCGCCGGCGTCCGCCAAGCCATGGACGCGGGTTTCAACACCTACACGCATTATGCCGGGCTGATGGAGCTCCGCCAAGCCATTGCCGACAAACAGCGGCGCTTCTACGGCATCGATGTCGATCCGGAGGGCGAGATCATTGCCAGCGCCGGGTCCACCGGGGTATTTTACTGCGCCTGCCTGGCGCTTTTGAACCCCGGCGACGAGGTGATCCTCTTCGAACCCTACTACGGTTACCACGTGCAGACGCTGATCGCCACGGGCGCGGTGCCGGTCTATGTGCGCATGCAGCCGCCGCGGTGGACGTTCGTCCTGGAGGACCTCGAGAAGGTCGTCACCCCGCGCACCAGGGGCATCATGATCAACTCGCCGGCCAACCCGTCGGGCAAGGTCTTCTCCCGCGACGAACTGGAGGCCCTGGCCGGCTTCGCCGCACGCCACGACCTTTTCGTCTTCACGGACGAGATCTACGAGCACTTTCTCTACGACGGACTGGCGCATATCCCGCCCATGTCCCTGCCGGGCATGCGCGAGCGCACCATCACCATCTCCGGCGTCTCGAAGACCTTCAGCGTCACGGGTTGGCGCATCGGATACTGCATCTGCGACGCGCGCTACAGCCAGGCCATCGGCTTCTTCAACGACCTGGTGTATGTCTGCGCGCCGGCGCCGCTCCAGATCGGGGTGGCCCGGGGACTGCTTGAGCTCTCCGACGATTATTACCGCACGCTTCAGACACAGTACCGGGTGAAGCGTGAGAAGATCTGCACGGCCCTGTCCCAGGCGGGGCTGACCCCCTACGTGCCCGCCGGGGCTTATTACACGCTGGCCGATATCGCATCCCTGCCGGGGGCCGGCAGCAAGGAAAAGGCCATGTATCTGCTTGAGAAAACCGGGGTGGCTTGCGTCCCGGGCAAGGCCTTTTACCACGACGGCGCCGGGGAGGGCCTGGCGCGCTTCTGCTTCGCCAAGGAAGACGATGTCCTGGATGAAGCCTGCCAGCGGCTCTTGGCGTTGCGAACGGGAGACACGGCAGGGGAAATTGGATTAACATTTTAATTCTAGGAGTGATTCATGATGCAGTTTATTGATCTTAAGCGGCAGCAGCAAAGGGTTCTATCGCGTCTGACAACCAATATCCAAGCCGTCCTCACGCATGGCCAATACATCATGGGGCCGGAGGTCAAGGAGCTCGAGCAGCGTCTGGGCGCGTTTGTGGGCGTCAAGCATGCCATAGGCTGCGCCTCGGGCACGGACGCCCTGCTCATGGCGCTCATGGCCTATGGTGTGGGCCCCGGCGATGCCGTGTTCACCACGCCGTTCACCTTCGTGGCCACGGCCGAGGTGATATCGCTCTTAGGCGCCACCCCGGTCTTCGTGGACATCGACCCCGAGACCTTCAACATCGATCCGGCCAGTCTGGAAGAGGCCATCACAGCCCTCGAGCAGCGCCGGCCCAAACGCTACCCTTTGCCGGAGGGGTATAAAAAGCTGATGCCGCGCGGCATTATCGCCGTGGATCTCTTCGGCCAGGCGGCCGATTATGAGCGCATCAATGCCCTGGCCAAGGAAAAGGGTCTCTTTGTCATCGAGGACGCCTGCCAGTCCTTCGGGGCCGAGTATCACGGCAGGAAGGCCTGCTGTCTGGCCCATGCGTCCGCCACCTCGTTTTTCCCGGCTAAGCCGTTGGGTTGCTACGGCGACGGCGGCATGGTGTTTACCGATGATGATGAACTCGCCGCCAAACTCGTCTCCATCCGGGTGCACGGATCGGGCTCCGACAAGTATGACAATATCAGGCTGGGCATCAACGGCCGGCTCGACACCCTGCAGGCCGCCATTCTGTTGGCCAAGCTCGAGATCTTCCCCGAAGAGGTGGACCTCAGGCAGCAGGCGGCCGGACGTTACGCGGAGCTGTTGGGCAAAAGCGGCGTGGTGAAATGCCCCGTGGTGGCCGAGGGCTTAAAGAGCGCCTGGGCCCAGTATTCTTTGTTGTGCATGCATCGCGACAAGATCATGGCGGCGCTGAAGGCCAAGGGTATCCCGACCGCCATCTACTATCCCATCCCGTTGCACCTCCAGGGTGCGTATCGCTATCTGGGGTATGCCAAGGGCGCCTTCCCGGTTGCGGAAAGGGTCGCGGGGGCCATTTTCAGCCTGCCCATGCATCCCTACCTGACGGCCGAAGACCAGCGCACGATCACGGATGCGATCCTGAATACGCTGTAGGCGGAGAGGTCAAGCAATGAAGAAGACCAAGCAGATCAAAAACGCGGTCATCGGTAGTGGCTATTGGGGCAAGAATCTGGTCCGGAATTATGCCGAGCTGGGGGCCTTGGGCGGGGTGTGCGATACCAATATTCAGGCCTTGGACGCGCTCAAGGCCCAATATCCCGCCGGCACCTACACCACGAGCTATCAGGCGCTGTTGGAGGATACGGGTATCCGGGGCATCGTCATCGCGGCCCCGGCGGCCTTACACTTCACCCTGGCGCGCGAGGCCCTGCTGTGGGGCAAGGATGTCTATGTGGAAAAACCCCTGGCCCTCGATGTCGCCGAGGCCTGTGAACTGAGGGACATCGCCGAGGCTAAAAAGAGCATCCTCATGGTCGGACACCTGCTCCAGTATCATCCGGCCTTCATCAAGCTCAAGGAGATGATCAGGGAAGGCGAGCTGGGCCGCATCCATTACATCTACTCCAACCGGCTCAATTTCGGCAAGATCCGGCGCGAGGAGGATATCCTGTGGAGCTTTGCCCCGCACGATATCTCCATGATCTTGAGCCTGGTCAACGAACCCGCGGAAGCGGTCATAGCCACGGGCGGCAATTATCTGCACAAAAGAATCGCGGACGTGACCACCACCCACCTGGAATTTCCCAGCGGCCTGCGGGCGCACGTCTTTGTGTCCTGGCTCCATCCCTTCAAGGAGCAGAAGCTCATCGTGGTGGGCGATAAGGGCATGGCCGTATTCAACGATACGGCCGCCAAGGGCGATAAACTGCAGCTCTACCCCCACCATATCACCTGGCAGGACGGCATGCCGGTGCCGGACAAGCAGGAGGCCCGGAGCATCGCGGTCGATGACAAGGAACCGCTCAAGGCCGAGTGCGGGCATTTCCTGGACTGCATCGCTTCGCGCAAGCGACCCATCACGGATGCCGCCGAGGGCATCGAGGTCCTGAAGATCCTGAAGGCCGGCCAGGATTCTCTCCTGAACAACGGCCGAAAGATCCAGATCCGGGAGGGGGAAGGCGAGGCGCCTTTTTCCGTACATGAATCCAGCTTCGTCGATGACGGGGTTCAGATCGGCTCCGGAACCAAGATCTGGCATTTCAGCCATATCATCAAAGGCTCCCTGATCGGCAAGAGCTGCAGCATCGGCCAGAACGTGGTGATCGGCCCGGACGTCACGGTCGGCGACGGATGCAAGATCCAGAACAATGTCTCCCTGTACAAGGGCGTCACCCTTGAAGACTATGTGTTCTGCGGACCTTCCATGGTCTTCACCAACGTCTTCAACCCGCGCGCCCATATCCCGCGCATGGACGAGCTCAGACCGACCTTGGTGAAAAAAGGCGCCACCATCGGGGCCAACGCCACCATCGTGTGCGGGTATACGATCGGATCATATGCCTTTGTCGGCGCCGGCGCCGTGGTTACGCGCGGGGCCCCGGACCATGCCCTCATGGTAGGCAACCCAGCCCGTCAGATCGGCTGGATGTGCGAGTGCGGCAACCGTTTGGATGACGCGTTGACCTGTTCCCATTGCGGCAAAACCTTCAAGCGGACCGCCCAAGGGTTGCGCCCCAAAACCTGAAGCTTTAAGCGGCATACACGCGAAGGGCATTGACTATTAGAGTGGAACTCAATATCATGACGGCGTGGTTTGCATCTGGGCGTTTTCATAAGACACTAGGCCTGAAAGGAGGGCTCCATGCGTTGGCTTAAGAGGAAAAATCTCTTAGTCATCATTCCACTGGATGTCATCCTCATCTTCTTAAGCTATGGTTCGGCGTATTGGCTGCGTTACGAAGGGCACATCAACGCGTCAACCCACCGGCTCTTCGTCGAATCACTCGTCCCCCTGGTGGTCTGCAAGCTGTTCTGTTTCTATCTGTTCGATCTCTACCGGGGGATGTGGCGTTATACGAGCATCCGGGATCTGGTCAATGTCATCAAGGCCTCTTTTTCCGGATCGCTGCTCTTTATCGGCTATCTTTCCGTACGCTACCATTTCAAGGGATTTTCGCGCGCCGTCCTGATCGCCGACGCCGTCTTCACGGTCATGGCCATCGGCAGTATCAGGCTGTGTATACGGATGTTCTACCAGCGCGGCCAGGGTCTCATGGGTGACCTGCCGTTTTTGAACAGGAACCGCCATGATGCCCACAAGGTGCTGATCATCGGCACCGGGCCTCTGGCCGAGAGGCTCCTGCGCGAGTTGTACGGCATAAGCAAGCAGCCCTATCAGGTGCTGGGCTTCATCGATGAGAAGTCCCTGCATAAGGGGATGAAGATCCACGGTGTGCCGGTGGTGGGGAATCTGGAGGATATCCCGTATCTGGTGCGCTCCCATCAGGTCGATGATATCTTCATCGCCGACCCCGGACTCAAAGCGCACCTGATCAAAGGCCTGATCGAGGAAAATGCCGGCAAAGGAGTGCGTTTCAAGGTGATCCCGTCGATCATGGAGCGGATTCAGGGCAGTGTCGCCCAGCACCTGCGCGACATCAGGATCGAGGATCTGCTGGAACGGGCCCCGGTCAAGATCGATATGCAGATGGTGCAGGAAGAGATCGCCGGCAAGACCATCCTGATCACCGGCGCCGGCGGATCGATCGGTTCCGAGCTGGCCAGGCAGATCATGATCTTTCAACCGGATTGCCTGATCCTGGTCGATAACGCCGAAACACCGCTGTATCAGGTCGAGCTCGAATTGAACCGGAACGCGCACGGCACCAAGGTGGTCCCCTGCATCGGCGATGTGCGTCTGGTAAAGGGTCTGGAGCGCATCTTCCGGCAGTATCGGCCCCATGTCGTGTATCACGCCGCGGCCTACAAGCATGTCCCCATGATGGAAGCCCATCCCCTGGATGCCGTCCATACCAATATCATCGGGACCTTCAACCTGGCCGGTGTCGCCTGTAAATACCACGTGGAGAAGTTCATCATGATCTCCACCGACAAGGCCGTGCGTCCGACATCCGTCATGGGAACCTCCAAGCGCGTGGCCGAGATGGTGGCGCAGACCATGGGCGGAAACGGCACGCGCTTCGCGGTGGTGAGGTTCGGCAACGTCCTGGGCAGCAACGGCAGCGTGGTGCCCTTGTTCGAACATCAGATCGCCTCCGGCGGGCCGGTGACGGTGACGCATTCCGAGGTCACCCGCTATTTCATGACCATACCCGAGGCCGTCATGCTGGTGTTGCAGGCGGGCGCCATCGGCAAGGGCGGCGAGGTCTTTCTGCTCGACATGGGCGAACCGGTCAAGATCGTTGATCTGGCCCGCAACATGATCCGTCTGGCGGGACTGGTTCCGGACAAGGATATCAAGATCGAGTACATCGGCCTGAGGCCGGGCGAGAAGCTCTACGAGGAGCTGCTTATCGCCGGCGAAGACGTCATCGATACCGCTTATGAAAAGATCAAGATCTGCAAACATGCCATAAACATCGATGAGGGCATGCTTTATGACGGGATCGAGAAACTCAATCTGGTCGTGAGGGACTCCGGAGACTGCGCCGTGGCGGTCAGACTGCTCGAAAGACTCGTGCCGGCCTATACCAGGCAAGGTGGGGATATTTCCGGACGTCCTGCATCCATAACGCACGATGGATCGGGAGCAGACCACGCGAAAGAGCACAGGAAGGACATCGAGGTCTGAAAAGGCCGCAGGAGGTCCACCGGTCCACCGGTATCATGGGAGGTCGGACGTAAAAGGATTTCTCTTGCAATGGCAGGAGAAATCCTTTTCACTGTTCAGGACAAGCATCAGGATGCGTACGATGTGAGGTCGGGAGGAAGAAGAAACATGCCGTTTCGATTCAACCGTCTGGAAATACCGGATGTAATACTGATTGAACCCGTGATCTTCCCCGACGGCCGGGGCTTTTTCATGGAGACCTATAAACACTCCGATTTTTATGCCTTCGGCATCCGGGAGAATTTTGATCAGGATAACCATTCCTCATCCGCGCAAGGGGTTCTCAGGGGTCTGCATTATCAGAAGGCCCCCATGGCCCAAGGCAAATTGATCCGTTGCATCCAGGGCGCGATCTTTGATGTCGCCGTGGATATCCGGCAAGATTCTCCAACGTTCGGCCGCTGGATCAGCGTGGAACTGAGCGCCGGAAACCGGCAAATGCTCTATGTGCCTCCCGGTTTCGCCCACGGTTTCATGGTCATAAGCGATATGGCCGAGATCCAGTACAAGTGCACGCGGGAATACTCCCCCCAGGACGAGGGGGGCATCATCTGGAACGATCCGGATATTGGGATCGCCTGGCCGCTGAAAGACCCGATGCTCTCGGCCAAGGATAAGCTGTATCCGGGATTGAAGGAAGTACGCCTGGATTGATCTAGAATACGGATTTTAAAGGTGCGCATATGATTAAAAAAGGGATTATTCTGGCGGGCGGGTCCGGGACGCGATTGTATCCCATCACCAAGGCCGTAAGCAAACAACTGCTCCCCATCTATGACAAACCCATGATCTATTACCCCTTGAGCGTACTGATGCTCGCGGGGGTGCGGGATATCCTCATCATCAACACCCCGCATGAGCAGCATCTTTTCCAGGGCCTCCTGGGTGATGGCAGCCAGTGGGGCATCAACTTGTCTTATGCCGTGCAGCCAAAGCCGGAGGGGATCGCTCAAGCGTTTCTCATCGGCAAACCGTTTATCGGCGCTGACGGGTGCGCGCTCATTCTCGGCGACAACATCTTCCACGGCCATGACCTGGTGCCGGGCTTGAAGACCTCCTCACGACAGGAGGCGGGGGCAACGGTCTTCGCCTACCGGGTCAAGGACCCCGAACGCTACGGAGTGGTGGAGTTCGACGCCCAGGGGAGGGCCTTATCGATCGAGGAGAAACCGGCCGAGCCCAGATCCCATTACGCCGTCACCGGCCTGTATTTCTATGATAACAGCGTGGTCGAGATCACGGAAAACCTCAAGCCCTCGGCGCGCGGCGAACTGGAAATCACGGACGTGAACCGCGTGTATCTAGAGCGCGGACGGCTCAAGGTGGTGACGCTGGGGCGAGGGTTTGCCTGGCTGGATACCGGGACCTATGAGTCGCTGCTCCAGGCCTCCGAGTTCATCGGCACCATACAGGAACGTCAGGGCCTAATGGTGGCTTGCCCGGAAGAGATCGCCTTTTCCAACGGCTGGATCGACGCCGAACAGGTCGCCCGGCTCGCCAAACCGTTGGAGAAGAACAGCTATGGGCGGTATCTGCTGAGCATGATCGCCGCGCCCGCCGCAAAATGAGCCGCATGCATTAAACACGGTAGTCCAGATGGTGTACGGGGAGATCCTGATGGTGGGCATCATCCTGCTGACGGTCGTCATCATACCCGTCACGGTGTCTGCCGCATGGCGGTTGACGGCGGTCGTCTGGCTGGCGACCTTCCAGATATATCTGTATCCCGTGCATGACTTTTATCCCTCGCTGGCCTTTCTCTGCTCGATCGGACTCTGGCCTGAGCTCGTCAAACACGGCCGGGAACTCCTGCGCTGGAGGGTCACCCAATGCTATTTCCTGCTGATGGCCGTCCAGGTCGTCAGTCTGGCCTGGTCGCCGGATATCGGCCAGGGTGTGCGTCTGATCATCTTGATGATCCCCTTCGTATTCATCCTGGCCGCCACGATCGAGGTGATCGGACGCCGGGAAGACTTGGTGCGGAGGCTTGCGTACGGCGTCCTGGCCGGCGCCGCCGTGGAGGCGGCCCTGGTGATCGCCTTCCATCTTCAGCCCGTTTGGGAAAAATGGTTCATTTCATCATCCATCGCGCCCCTATTCATCAATCCCAACGCCCTGACGCCCGGTCACATGGATGTCAAACGCTGGAGCGCCTTTCTACTCAATTCCAATACCGCCGCAGGGTATTTGGGCATCTGCTCGCTGTTGGCCTACGCCGTCGCGTGGCGCTACCGAAGGTGGTGGCCGGCCCTGATCGGCGCTTTCCTGGCTGTTGGAATTTTTTTCACAGGGTCAAAAGGCGGCATGCTCCTGCTCGTCTTACTCTATATGACCGGTTGCTGTATGCTTGCCTGGCCAAAACTGAACCGGTGGACAAAGTACATCCTGCTCTTGGTCATCGCTGTCTTCGGCGTGCTCCTGGTTTTGAACCTCGATATAATCGCACAGGCCATCGGAAGGTCGTGGGCGGTGCGCGAGAAGATCTGGAGCTTCGGCCGGTTGAGCTTTTTCGCACACCCCGTGCGAGGGCTTGGTTTCGGCGGATGGGAGGTTGCGATCGCGGAGTACGCAAACCAGGTGGGGTTAAAGAAAGCCTATGCGCCGCACAATACCATTATCGGCCTCTGGTCGCAGAGCGGTCTGGCGGCCGCCATCCTCGGCATACTCTTCATCGTGGGGGTACTATCCTTCGCCTGGCGTTCGAGAACCACGCCCAAGTGGCGCGAATTCATGGTTTGCGCGACCCTGGCCCTGGCCTGGTATTTTATCCACCAGCAGGTCGACAACTGGGGACTGGTGAACGAGCGGCATATCATGCCGATCGTGGCCATGCTGATCGGGATCATATACGTGGTTGCACGCCCCTTGGCCTCAAGGATACCATGATGCCCCATATCGTCATCTATCGCCATCAGTTGTTCCAGCCGTCCGAGGTGTTCATTACCCGGCAGTCCGGCGCGCTGAAGTCCTTCACCCCCGTGTATTGCGGCCGCACCAGCCACGGTGCGCCGCCCGAGAGCCGGGAGGTCCTGACGCTTCCCAAGTCTCAGCCCTGGGTATACCTTACGCAGGCGCTCTTCCGCAATCAGAAGACCCTGGTCGATCGGCTGCGGCCTTTCAACCCGGTCCTGATTCATGCCCAATTCGGGGTGGAAGGCGTCTATGCCCTGCCCATGGCTCAAGCCCTGAAAATACCGCTCGTCACCACCTTCCGGGGGTTCGACGCCACCTACACGACCGCCGCGCTCTTGACGGCCGGCAAGGTCTCCTGGATCAATTACGCCCTGCATAGGTCGGAATTGGCCCGGAGCGGGGACCTGTTTCTGTGCGTCTCGGATTTCCTGCGCGATCAGGTCCTTAAACGGGGGTTCCCCGCAGACAGGACCGTCACGCACTATACCGGCATTGATGTTGAGGCCATCGAACCGCATTATGAGCGTGACTCATCGGCCATCCTGCATGTCGCCAGGCTGGTCGAAAAGAAGGGTACCCGCTATCTGCTGCAGGCCTTTGTCCGGGTGAGGCAGGCCGTGCCCGCCGCGGAGCTGGTGATCATCGGCGACGGACCGCTGCGCCGTGAACTTGAGTCCTTGGCCGAGCGTCTGGGGATCGCGGGGCGGGTCAAGTTCTTGGGGACGCAACCTAATCCGGTCGTCATGCAGTGGATGCACGAGGCCCGTATCTTCTGCCTGCCCAGCGTGACGGCGCATTCCGGTGACGCCGAAGGGCTGCCCACATCGCATCAGGAGGCCGGCGCGGCGGGACTTCCCATCGTCGCCACCCGGCACAGCGGGAACCCGGAGCTGATCCGCGACGGCGTGAACGGATATCTCGTGCCGGAGAAAGACACGCAAGCCCTGGCCGGGCGGCTGATCGAGCTCCTGAAAGATCCCGAACGCTGCCGCTCCATGGGCTTAGCCGGTCGCCGGGAGATCGAAGCGCGCTTCAATATCAGAAAGCAGAACCGGCGCTTGGAAGAATTGTATCTGGGATTGTTAAATCGATCGTAATACGCTACGGGTCACGGAGAGGATAAGGAAAGGTGATCTGAAGAATGATGAACAATGCCCCCCGAAACAAGACCTCCCCGCCCGTGCTTGCAATCGCCCACAGGCTGTTTGCCGAGCTCGAAGAGCGCCGGGTGCGCTATTGCCATTGGAAGAGCAACCAGCATCTGGACGCCGCCTTGGCGGGACGCACCGATATCGATATCCTGGTCGCGCGCGAAGACGCCGCCCTGTTCGTGAGCATCATCACCTCGCTGGGCTTCAAAAGGTTCCTCTCGCCGTCCTGGAAGACCTATGCGGAGATCGAAGACTACCTGGGCTTTGATGAGAAGAGCGGCGCGCTGTTCCATCTGCACGTCCACTATGCGCTCATGGTCGGCCGGCAGTATGTCAAGGCCCATCATATTCCCTGGGAAAAGCTTATTCTGGACACGGCCGTCTATTATGAGGGCGCCCAAGTGAAGATCATCGACCCGCACCTCGAATTGCTCCTGCTCTGGATCAGATCGGCCGTCAAGCTCAGGCTCAAGGATCTGCTCAAGGCCCTGAAAAACGGCCCTGCGATCGACAAAGCCGTGCGGCTCGAGTTCCGGTATCTCGAAGATCGGGTCACGCCCGATCGTATGCGCTCCCACATGGTGGATCTGCTCGGCCCCAAAGGCGCCCAGCGCCTCTGGCCGATCATGGCCCGCAAGAACGGCGCGGACTTGCCGGGCCTCATACGATACCGGCTGGGCTTAAGAGGTGTTGCCGATCAGTGGCGCATCTACAGCGCGCCCGGCGAGGTCGCGCGCGCGTACGGGAAATTTTTGCAAAAGACGGCCTGCCGCCTGGCGGCGTCCGTTCTGGGTCTGCCCATCGGCATGTCCAAACGCGCTTCTCACGGCGGGGCGCTGGTGGCGTTTATCGGTCCGGACGGGTCGGGGAAATCGACCGTGGCTACACACCTCGAGGACTGGCTTTCCTGGAAGATCGATACGCACCGGCTCTATTTCGGCAGCGGTGACGGTTCGGTCAACCTGATCTTCAGGATGCGCAAGCGCCTGAAACAGCTCCTGGTGTCGATCGGGGTGCTCAAGGACAGGCCGCATAAAGAGGGTGAAGCCAAGCCGCGCAGGACCTCATGGCTGAAGGACCTGTTCGACGGCGTTACCCTGCTGTCGCTGGCCAGGGACAAGCTTGCCAATCTCAAGAAAGCGCGCAGGCTGACGGCTTTAGGCTCCGTGGTTATCGCCGATCGCTATCCCCAGAACGAGGTGCGCCACATCAATGACGGCCCCAAGATCGGTCTTGGCGATCAGGACTCCTGGATCAGACAGTATTTCTCCCGCAAAGAGCTGGCGCTCTACCGCACCATGGCCCGCCTGCCGGCCGATCTGATCGTGAAGCTGATGGTTTCGGTCGAGGTGGCCCTGGCGCGCAAGCCTGACCATCAACGGGGCGAGATCGAAAGGAAGGTGGGCATCGTAAGAGACCTGCGCTTCGAAGGGTCCAGGATCGTCGCCGTCGATGCCGATCAGCCTCTGGAGCAGGTGCTGCTGGAGGCCAAGCGCGCGGTATGGGAAGCCCTTTGAAGCCGGATAGGCCATGCATCGTCGAGTTCGTCGGTCTGCCGGGGTCGGGCAAGACAACCATTGTCACAAGGCTTTGTGAAAGTGGAGGCATGCCGGGCTTTCTTGACGGACAGGCTTACGGCGCTCGGTTAGCCTGCCGCGGCGAAGGGCGGGGGCCGCGCCTGAGAAGGCCTCTGCTTGCGCTGATCAAGGCCGTGCTCGCCATGGGCTGGATCGGCATGCATCCCAAGGCCTTTTACGCCCTTCTCAGGCACACCATAGCCTTGAATCGCCAGCCCCTGGCGCTTGCCTGGAAGCGTTTGAAGCAGTTCTTCTCCTGCCTTGCGCATCTGACATGGATCAATATCTACCGATGTTTCGCGGCCATGCCGGCGGAATACCTCCTGCTCGATCAGGGCCTGCTGCAGGCGATCGTCAGTCTGGATCTGGGAAACAGCAGCTTCCCGTCCGCGGTGCTCACGGCGATACCCCTTCCGGATGTCGTTATCTATCTGGATGTCGGCGCCGGCGTGGCTTCCCAGAGGCTTTTCTCAAGGACCGGCGGCACCAGCCGGCTGGATCGCATGCACGCAAGCGATGCCTCCCGGTTGATGGGCGATCTGGAGAAGTCCTTCACGCTGTTTATCGATGCCCTGCAAAGGCTCACCCCGGTCAGGGTCATCAGGATATCCAGCCGCCGGGAGGATACCCCCGAGCATGTCGCGCGCGCCATTGCAAAGGAGTTGGCATGTCTATGAGGCGTTGCCACTATGAGTAACCGATCCCTTACCTCGCGCACTTTGGGCGGACTGTTGTGGATCAGCTCAGGCAGCGCGGCGCATGCCGTGCTGAGCACGATCATCATGATCGTTCAGGCCCGCTTCCTGACCCCTACCGAATTCGGCATCGTGGGGGCGGCCATGATCGTGATCGGATTTTCCCAGATCTTCAGCCAGCTGGGCATCGGACCGGCCATCGTGCAGCGCAGCGATCTTGCCGCCGGGCATATCCGCGTGGGCTTCACGGTCTCATTCATCCTGGGCTGTCTGGTCGGGGTCTTGTTCTATGTGCTGGCGCATGCCCTGGCGGTATTTTTTCGCATGGAAGACCTTGCGCCCGTGATAAAGGTGATGGCCCTGATCTTTCCGATCACCGGCCTGTCGGTGACCGGCCAGTCGCTGCTGCAGCGCACCATGCAGTTCAAGACCCTGGCCCTGATCGATGTCTTCAGCTATGCGCTGTTCTACGGCGCCCTGGGCATCGTCCTGGCGGTGACAGGCTGGGGGGTGTGGGCGCTGGTGTTTGCGCAGATCGGCCAGGCCGCGTGCACGGCGCTGATCATGCTCGTTATGCACCATAAAAAGCTTGGTTTCAGATTCAACGCTTCCGAGATGGGCGAGCTCATGAATTACGGCCTGGGCTTTTCCCTGGCGCGCATCGCCAATTATGCGGCGACCCAGGCGGACAACCTGGTGGTCGGCCGCTGGATGGGACCGGCCGCGCTGGGGATCTACGGCCGCGCTTACCAGTTTCTGATGATGCCGGCCACCCAGCTGGGCACGGTGGCGGATAAGGTGCTGTTCCCGGTCATGTCGGCGGTGCAGCAGGACAAGCCGCGGCTGGCGCGGGCCTATACCACCGGGGTGGCCTTTATCGCGATGATGACCATGCCCTTAAGCGGCGTGCTGATCGTGCTGGCGCCCGAGATTATTTACGTGCTGCTCGGCAAGGCGTGGATGGCCGTGGCGCCGCCGTTTCAGCTGCTTGCCCTGGCCCTGGTCTTTCGGACCAGCTATAAGATGAGCGATTCCCTGGCGCGCGCCACGGGCGCGGTTTACCGCCGCGCCTGGCGTCAGTGGGTATATGCCGCGGCGGTTTTCTCCGGCGCCTGGATCGGGCAGTTCTGGGGCTTGAGCGCCGTCGCTTTCGGCGTGGCCCTGGCCATCCTCGTGAACTTCCTGCTTATGTTTCACTTGACCGCCAGCATCGTGAGGATTTCCTGGCGCGAGCTGGGCATTATCCACCTGCGCCACTTCGTGGTGGCGTGCGTGGTGAGCGGGGCGGCCCTGGCGGTCAAGATGGCGCTGCTTTCCTTAGGCGCGCATCCGGCGGTGATCCTCGCCGCTGCGCTTATCGCGGCCGCTCTTATGTTCCTGGGCCTGTGGTTCGGCTGCCGTTCCATCTTCGGCGACGAAGGCCGCTGGGCGCATGAGCTTGCCAAACGCTCTGCCGCGGGTCTGCTCAAGCCGCTTGGGCTTCGGTAATACCCGACCTTGACTGCCATGAGGTCGCTTCCCGTGTTTAGGGTGACTTCTGGGGTAATAAACTGGGTGAGGTGCCATCAGCATGCATGATATCGTTTTACTCTCCACCGCGGACTGGGACAACCCCTTCTGGACCAACAAGCAGCACATGGCCGTGAACCTGGCCGCCCTTGGGTATCGGGTGCTCTATATCGATTCGTTGGGCCTCAGGCGGCCCAGCCTGCAGGCGCAGGATACGTCCCGCATGGCCAGGCGTCTGCGGCGTGGTTTGCGGGCGCCGCGCAAGGTTCGTGAAAATATATGGGTGTTATCGCCCTTAGTCCTTCCCTGGCATCAGAGAACGATCATCCGGCGCTTCAACAAGATCTGGCTCACGCTCTGCATCGCCCTGGCGCGGGCCTATCTGGGGATGAAACCGGATATGCTCTGGACCTATAACCCGTTGACACTGGACCTCCTGGATGTGCGCTCTTTCAAACACCTGGTCTATCATTGCGTGGACGATATCAAGGCCCAGCCGGGCATGCCGGTGGAGACGATCGGGGAGGCCGAACCGCGGCTCATAGCGGCAGCTGACTGCGTCTTCTGCAGCGCCCCCAAGCTCGCTGAGTACTGTAGCGAATTCAACGCCCGGACGTATTTTTTCCCCAATGTAGCCGATTACGACCACTTTTCGAAGGCCCTGGCCGAGGATACCGTTATCCCCGAGGACCTGGCGCGTATACATAAGCCTCGCATCGGCTTTATCGGCGCCTTGAGCGCCTATAAGGTCGACTTCAACCTCCTGCGGCACCTGGCGATCGCCCGGCCGGAATGGTCGATCGTGCTGATCGGCAAGATCGGGGAGGGCGATCCCTGGACCGATCCGAGCTTGCTTGAGGGCCTGAAGAACCTGACCGTCCTGGGTCCCAGGGACTATGGTATGCTGCCGCAGTACCTCAAGGGTATCGACGTGGCCCTGCTGCCCAATATGATCAATCAGTATACGGCCGGGATGTTCCCCATGAAGTTCTTCGAATACCTGGCCGCCGGCAAACCGGTGGTGGCCACCGACCTGCCGGCCTTGCGGGACTATCGGGATCTCGTCCATATCGGGGTTTCGCCGGAAGATTTCATGGAGAAGATCGAGCAGGCCCTGGCCGAGGACGGAGAGCAAATACGCTCGCGTCTGGAAGCGGCGCGGGAGCATACCTATGCCAAACGCCTTGAGAAGATGATGGACATTGTCGAGGGCCTGGAAGGGCGTCTGAAAAGAATGGATGCGAAGTCGTCCAAGAAAGCCTCTGGAATCCGAGGTTAATCTATTGTAAGGTTATCGCCATGAAGATCGCTATCGTACATGATTGGCTCACCGGCATGCGCGGTGGAGAGAAATGTCTTGAGTGCTTCTGCGAGCTCTTCCCCCAGGCCGATTTGTATACCCTCATCCATACCCGCGGGTCGTGTTCGCCAATAATCGAATCCATGCGCATCACGCGCTCCTTCGTGGACAAGCTGCCCGGCAAGGACCGCTACTACCGCCACATGCTGCCCCTTTTCCCCGTGGCCATCGAGCGCTTCATCCTGAAGGATTACGATCTGATCCTCAGCTCGAGCCACTGCGTGGCCAAGGGCATCATTCCCGGACCGAACTCGGTGCACGTCTCTTACATGCACTCGCCCATGCGCTATGTGTGGGATATGTACGACGACTATTTCGGACCCGACAAGGTGAGTGTCCCGGTCGGCATGATCGTGCCCTTCTTCGCCACCTATCTCAGAACCTGGGACGTCGCCTCATCGGCGCGCGTCGACTATTTCATCGCCAATTCGGGCCATGTCGCCAAGCGCATCGAGAAGTTCTACCGCAGGCCGGCCAGCGTGATCCATCCCCCGGTGGATTTAAGCCGCTTCAATCCCGTGGCGGATATCGGGGACTACTACCTGATGGTCTCGGCCTTCGCCCCCTACAAACGCGTCGATCTGGCCATCGAGGCCTTCGGCGAGCTCGGATACCCGCTCAAGATCGTGGGCACGGGCCAGGAAGACGCGCGTTTAAGGCGTTTGGCCGGGTCCAACATCGAGTTCCTGGGCTGGCAGCCGGACGAAGCCCTGCCGGGACTGTACGCGCGCTGCAAGGCCTTCATCTTCCCGGGCGAGGAAGACTTCGGGATCACCCCCTTAGAGGCCATGGCCTCCGGACGACCGGTCATCGCCTATGCCAAAGGCGGCGCCCTGGAAACCGTACGGGGCGATGAGCATGACGACCCGACCGGGGTGTTCTTTGCCTCTCAGACCCGCGATGATTTGATCCGCGCGGTTCAGCGCTTCGAGGCGCAATTCAAGCGTTTCGATCCGGAACGGATCCGGCGGCACGCCGCCGGCTGGTCGCGGGAGCGCTTCATGCAGGACATGCAGGGCGCCCTGGAGAACTTTACGAAAAGGGCGCCATGATCCGGGCCACCTACACCTTCCTCAAACGCCTGAGCGCCGGCGTGCTGCTGGCCGGCGCCGACATCGCGGCCATCATGCTTTGCTTCGCCCTGAGTTATTACATCAGGGCCGTGGTCCTGGTGGATATAATCCCGCTCTTTTCACACATGCGGCACACCTTTGAGCTCTATGCCGCCATGTGGCCGGTTCTTTCACTGTGGCTGCTGCTCTTCGCCTATGAAGGCCTGTACCCCTCCATCGGCATGAGCTACTGGGAAGAGACCTCCGGGGTGCTCAAGGCCAACCTTATCGCCTTCATCATCGTGATCCTCTTGAGCTTTGTCACGCGCACCTCGGTGCAGTACTCCCGGCCCGTGATCTTGATCGCCTTCCTGCTCTCCATCCTGGCTCTGCCGATTATGCGCGCCGTCATGCGCGCCTTTCTGAGAAAGGCCGGCCTGTGGTCGAAAGAGGTCGTACTGATCGGATCGGAAAAGCTGGTCCGAGAGGTCGTCTGCAACCTCAAGAAGCACCCGGATTTCGGACTTGCCCCGGCCGGAATCTTCCTGGACAAACCCGAGGGGCATAGCGAGATCGGCGGCATCAGGGTCCTGGGCGCGATTCAGGATCTGCCGTCCCCGACGCGGTCCGACGAGGTCATCGTGGCCATGCCCGAGCTTTCGGGCGCGGCCTTAGTCGAGATCGTGGAACAGGCCACGCGCATCGCTCCGGTGGTACATGTGGTGCCAGACCTATACGGTCTGATCTCCCTGGGCGTCCAGACCCATGACCTGGACGGGCTGTTGCTGCTCGAGATGGAAGACCGGCTGGCGCGCAAGCGCAACCGGGCCATGAAACGCGTTTTCGACGGGATGAGTTCCCTGGCGGCCATGCTCATGCTGGCCCCCATCTTTCTGATCGTTATCGTCCTAATCAAGATTGATTCCAAGGGGCCGGCCTTTTTCGGGCACAACCGTATCGGCAGGGGCGGCAGGCAATTTACGTGCTTCAAGTTCCGCACCATGGTGGTCAACGCCCAGGAGGTGCTGGAGGATATGCTGGCCCATGACGCGAGGGCCCGCGCCGAATGGGACAAGGACTTCAAGCTCAAGCACGACCCGCGCATTACCCGCATCGGGAATTTTCTGAGGCGCACCAGCTTAGACGAGCTGCCCCAGCTCTTCAATGTGCTCAAGGGCGAGATGAGCCTGGTGGGCCCAAGGCCCATCATCAGCGAAGAGGTGCCCAAATACGGAGACAAGGCGCGCTACTTCTTCAAGGTCACGCCGGGCATCACCGGTCTGTGGCAGGTCTCGGGCCGCAACGATCTTACCTATGACGAGCGCGTGCTGCTGGACGAGTATTACGCCAAGAACTGGTCGCTGTGGCTCGATATCGAGATCATCATCCGCACCTTCGGGGCTGTGTTCAAAAGGCAGGGGGCGTACTAAAGGGCATGATGGCCGAAGACCGGCGCGCGTTTTCGATTGCCCTGCTCATCATCCTGGCATCCGGCCTTGCCCTGCTGCCGTCCTGGCTTCACTACGACATCATTGCCAATGACGGCGCCTTCCAGTATATCCCCGTGGCCGAACTCTTCCTTCAGGGCCGTTTCCATGACGCCTTCCTGACCCCCCAACTGCCGCTCTTTCCGCTTGCCATCGCCGGTATGAGCGCGCTGACCGGGATGGACCCCGAGCTCTCCGGCCGCATGGTCGCGGCGATCGCCTTTATCATCGCCGCCCTCGGTCTCTATAGGATCGGCATGCTCACGACCAGGCGGCGCTGGGTTGCGCTCCTGGCGGTTCTGTTCCTGATCACCAATCGTGATCTGGTAGACAACTCGGTCGACTGCCTCAAGGAATCTCTGCTTCTGGCCTTCATACTCTGGGGCAATTTTTTTATCCTGCGCTGGATTGAGGAGCGCCGGCCGTGGCAGCTCTTAGCCGCTATGCTCTTGCTGCTCTCGGGCGCTCTGCTGCGCAGCACGGCCTTATTTTTCATCGGCGCCTGGGTGATCCCGTGGGCCTTCTACCAGCGCCGGGGCATGGCGCTCAGGGTGGGGCTCATCGCCTCTCCGGTGGCGGCGGTTCTGTTGTTGTGGTTCATCGATCCGACCCTGCCCATTTTCATCCGCAGCTACAACCTGGGGCTGATCTTCAAGCCGGAGCACACCCCGTTGTTCCTCCTCACCGCGGCCGGCAAAACGATCAATGAGTTTCTGGCCACCGGCAACCCGGTTGTCATACTCTTTGCTTTTGCCGGGTTGTACCGGATGCGCGCCACCCTGTATGCCCGTCATGCGATGGCGGTCCTGCTGATATATCTCCTGATTATGATGATGTGGGGTCATGTCTTCTCGGGCAGGTATCTGTTGGCGCCGATTGCCTGGGTGTATCCCCTGGCGGCTTACTCCGTGCATGAGGCCTGGAGGTCCCGCCGCATGATCTGGAAAACCTGCGCCGCCATGGCCGTGATCTCCTGCGTGGCCTTATGGACCTACCAAGCCCGGATTCCGCCGGACCCTGACAAGCTGGCGCGCCGGCAGGCCGGTCAATGGATTCTTGCGCAAATCGGGCCGGGTAAGGAGATCATGAGCAATCGTATGCGCCTGGTGTTTTATGCCAAAGGCACTTCGTCCCACCTGGCGGACATTGATGCGCACCGGCCGCATCCCTGCATCGCCGTGGATGTCGACACCGAAGAAGGCAAGCGCTTCAAGGCGCACTACGATCAGGCGGGGTTACGGTATGATGCGGTCTTCCGGACCATCCAAGTATATCTCCCGAAGTCTTGACTAAACCAGGACATGATGATACATCCAAATACTGCCGATAGCTCTTTGATGGAAATCGCCTTGGAAGAGGCTGAAAAGGCGAGACAACATGAGGAAGTCCCGGTAGGGGCGGTACTAATTGTACAGTCACGGATGTTCCGGGGGCACAACCGGGTAATTATGGACTCTGACCCGAGCGCGCATGCCGAGATGGTCGTCATACGGGAAGCGGCCCGGTCGTTGGGGAATTACCGGCTCTTGGGCAGCCGTCTCGTCGTGACCCTGGAACCCTGCCTGATGTGCGCCGGGGCAATCATTCAGGCCCGCATTGGCAAGGTCGTGTTCGGCGCCCGGGATGAACGCTACGGCGCTTCAGGCTCGCTCGTAGATGCCTTTGCGCTGGGACTGAATCATACCCCCGAGGTTGTTGGGGGGGTGTTGAAAGAACAATGTAGCACCGTGCTGAAGGACTTCTTTCAGGCACGGCGTTAGGAGAGGTACCGAAGAGGCTGTAACGGGGCCGACTCGAAATCGGCTGTCCCCCCAAAAGGGGGACCGCGGGTTCGAATCCCGCCCTCTCCGCCATACCGATGTTTTGTTGGGAGAGATGCCCGAGAGGCTGAAGGGGCACGATTGGAAATCGTGTGTACCGTTAATAGCGGTATCGAGGGTTCGAATCCCTCTCTCTCCGCCACCCAAGGCCTGGTAAGAGGCCGGGTCTCATGCAATACGGCGCTGCGAACCCCGTCAGGTCCGGAAGGAAGCAGCGGTAAGCGGTACGTCGTATGTGCGTGGTAAGGCCCGGCCCCTTATCGGGCCTTTCGTTTATGTCCGGCCGTAGGGCATGGAAACCGTTGCCGCTTACTAAAAATTGGGATATGACGGGACCATGTACCAGGTCATCGCACGCAAATTCCGGCCGCAATGCTTTGAGGATGTCATCGGTCAGGGGCATGTCACCACGGTCATCAAGAACGCCATCGACCAGGGCAAGATACCGCATGCCTTCGTATTCTCGGGGCCGCGGGGCGTGGGCAAGACCACGGTGGCCCGGATCCTGGCCAAGGCGCTGAACTGCGGCCAGGGCCTGTCCAGCTCACCCTGCAATGTGTGCGGCATCTGCCAGGACATCACCGCCTCGCGCGCCGTGGACGTCTTCGAGATCGATGCCGCCAGCCATACCGGCGTGGACAACATCCGCGATCTGATCGAGAACTCGCGCTATGCCCCGAGCATCGCGCGCTACAAGACCTTCATCATCGACGAGGCGCACATGCTCTCGCGCAGCGCCTTCAACGCCCTGCTCAAGACCCTGGAGGAACCGCCGGCGCACGTGGTTTTCATCCTGGCCACCACCGAGCTCGGCAAGATACCGCTCACCGTGGTCTCCCGCTGTCAGCGTTATGATTTCCGGCGCATCGGCGTACCCGAGATCGTCCGGCAGCTTGCCTGCGTGGCCGACGCGGAAGGGGTGGATATCGCCGAAGACGCCCTGATGCTCATCGCCCTGCAGGCCGACGGCAGCATGCGCGACGCGCAGGGCATGCTCGAGCGCGTCGCCGCGGCCGGTGTGGGCGGGATAACCCCGCAGACGGTCGAGGCCGCCTTGGGCCTGGTCGGACGTTCCACCCTCCATGACCTGCTGACGGCGCTTTTGAACAAGGATGCCCCGAGCATGCTGGCTATCATCGACGAGGTCTATCGCTACGGTTATGACTTAAGCCAGCTCTACCGCGCCCTGATCGAAGAGTTCCGCAACGTCCTGGTGCTGAAGTCCGGCTATGAGGACCTGGCCGTTCCCCGGGAGGAGAAGGCCTTCCTCAAGGATATCGGCGCCGGGGTGGCGCTGCATGACATTCACCGCTACGTAAGCGTCCTGATCAGGTCCGAAGAAGACTTCAAATACGCCGGTCTGCCCAAGATCACCCTGGAGGTCATCCTTTTGCGGATCATCGCGGCCCCCGACCTGGTGGACATCCAGCAGCTCATCCAGGGCACGGCGGGAAGGGGGGTTCCGCAAGCCTTGGCGCCCAAGCATGCGGAGAACGACCTGGCGGCGTACCAGCGTCCGCCCTCCACCATCCCCCGCTCATGGGAAGGATTCATCGCCTACTTAAGGGACCACGACCAACTGCTGCATGCCATCATATCCAAGGCCGGCAGGGTGCGCGAGGAAGGCAACCGTATCGTACTCGAGGTCCCGAGCGCGTTTCTGGCCGAGCAGGTGCAACAGGGGCGCAAGGAGATCGAGAAGAAGGCCGCGGCCTTTCTGCAGCGCGAGGTCTCCCTGGGGGTCGAAGTCCTGGCCGACACGACCGCCCCCAGCATCAAGCCCTCGGAACTCCGCGCACAGGCCCTGAAGTCTCCGCTGGTCAAGGAGCTCATCACCGAATTCAACGGACAGGTCAAGGATGTCAGGCCCAAGGAATAATACCCTGACCGGTGTCCCGGGCGTGAGGGTCGGCCATGCCACGGATTCGGAAGGCGGTACGGGCTTAAGCGTCATTATCTTTGATCAACCGGCGCTCGGCGCGGCCGACCTTTCCGGCATGGCCACCTCCACGCGTCAGTTCGACTCGCTTACGCTGATGCACCCCGGTTCCAGCGTGCATGCCGTTTGTCTCACCGGAGGCAGCGCCTTCGGGCTGGATGCCTCGGCCGGCGTCGTGAGCTTCCTGGAGGAACAAGGCCACGGCCTGGATCTGTTCGTGGCCCGCCTCCCGGTGGTGCCGACCGCCGCGCTGTTCGATCTGTCGTTCATGGACGCGCATGCGCGCCCCACGCCGGCGATGGCCTATGCCGCCTGCCGGGACGCCTCGTCGGACCCGGTGCAGCAGGGCTGCGTGGGGGCCGGGACGGGCGCCACCTGCGGCAAGCTCAGGGGGGTGCAAGGCGCCACCAAGACCGGCCTCGGGTCCAGTCTGATGGAAGGGGCCCAAGGCGTCAAAGTAGGCGCCCTGGTGGTCGCCAATCCCTTCGGCGATATCCTTGACGAAAAGGGGGTGATCATCGCCGGCGCCCGCGAGGGGCAAGGGTTTCTCGACTCAAGCCGCGCCATTGCCTCAGGTGAGGTGCGCACCCGCATGGGCGCGCCCTCGAATACGACCCTGTGCGTGATTGTCACCGATGCGCGCTTGGATAAGATCGCGGCCATACAAGTGGCCCGCATGGCGGGTCAGGGGCTGGCCCGCCATATCTCGCCCTATAACACGCCCTTTGATGGTGATATGGTCTTGTGCTTCTCGGTCGGTGAGCGGAAGGCCCATACCTTGCATCTGGGCGTCATGGCCGCTCAGGCCGCCGGCCAGGCCTTATTGAATGCCGTGCAGCACGCGAACAGTATGGGCGGTATCCCGGCCTCTCCCCAGGCATCTGACAACTTAACACTTAAAACTTAACACTTAAAACTTAACACTTAAAACTATTATCTTTTATACTTCCCCATAAGGTGCGCCTGGGTGAGGATATGGCCTTCCATGGCCTTCAAAAGCTTGTCTTTGGTGGTGGTCCCGGCGGGCAGATTGAGGACGGTGTCCAGGGCATAGAGCTTGAAGTAGTAGCGGTGAACCCCTGAGGGCGGACAGGGTCCGCTGTAGCCGGTCTTGCGGGAATCGTTCAACCCCTGTTGGCCGCCGCTTGATGGGGTCCCCGATGTTTCAACGTGTTCGGGGAGTGACTTGGTGGCCGCCGGGATATCGAAGTAGACCCAGTGGACCCACGTGCCCATGGGCGCGTCGGGGTCATCGCAGATGAGCGCAAAGCTTTTTGTCCCGGATGGGGCATTGTCCCAGGACAACGGCGGTGAAACATTCGTCCCGTCACAACTGTACTTGGCGGGGATCATCCCGCCTTGGTCGAATACGGTACTCTTCAGGTCCATGGCATATCCTCCTTTGGGGCTTAAGAAAAACATGGCCGCCAGGCACATCAAGGTACAAGACAGTAATCCGCGCATGCGCACCTCCGCGATTCATAATAATCGAACGCCCAGGATTTTCAAGATCGCCCTGAGCGGCTTGCCATAAGTTCGCCATGAACCATGTACTGTGAAATGTGAGCTGTGGTCACGAGCTGTGCGTTAATCTTTTTTATATCTTCATATTGACGAGGGCATGGGTTTGTGTTTGATATACAGCAGGTTTACCTCTGGCAGGAACACAGCTCTCAGGCCGATTTTTTCCCCCTTTTTGAAAATACGGGGGGGGTGTTTCCTTCAGTAGGCAAGGGTATGATGTATCCGGCCAGAGCGGAGAGAGCACGAAGGATGCTATGAAAGAACATGCACGACCAGTTCATTGTTTCACCGTCATGTACCACCCGATGTATGTGCGCTTCGCTGTCGTTCTCGTCATCGCTTTCGGTATGGGTATCTCAGCGCCGGCCTGGGGTAATTACCGGGAGGCCTTTGCCGAGGGTGATTACGGGACGGCCTTAAAGGAGCTTCTGCCTCTGGCGCAGAAAGGGGATGTCGGCGCGCAGTTCCAGCTGGGCGTCATGTATGAATACGGCCGCGGGGTGGCGCAGGACTATGCCGAGGCGGCCCTGTGGTACAGCAAGGCCGCGGAAAAGGGGCTGCCCGAGGCCCAGTATAACCTGGGTCTCTTGTACGAGGAAGGCCGCGGCGTGGCCAAGGATTATGTTGAAACCGCGGCGTGGTATCGCAAGGCCGCTCAGCAGGGGCTGGCCGAGGCGCAATACAATCTGGGCATCATGTGTGAAGAAGGCCGTGGCGTGCCCAAGGATCTCGGCCAAGCCGGGGCATGGTACCGCAAGGCCGCGGAGCAGGGGCTGGCCGAGGCCCAGTATGCCCTGGCGGTCAGATATGAAAACGGCGAGGGTGTGTCCCGCAACCAGAGCGAGGCGGCGCGGTGGTATCGCAAGGCGGCCGAACAGGGCGATGTCTATGCCCAGAACAATCTCGGCAATCTCTACAGCAACGGCCGCGGGGTGCCCAAGGACTACAAGGAAGCCGCGCATTGGTACCGCAAGGCCGCCGACCAGGGCTTGGCCGAGGCCCAGTTCAATATGGGCCTTATTCACGAGGACGGCCTGGGTGTGGCCAAGAACATCAACGAAGCGGTTACGTGGTACCGCAAGGCGGCCGAAGGGGGATTTACCGAGGCACAGTATTTCCTGGCCGTGCGGTACGAAAACGGCGAAGGTATAACGCAGAATTATGAAGAAGCGCTGAAATGGTATCGCAAAGCGGCCGATGGGGGCGATTCCTATGCGCAGAACAATCTCGGCAGCATGTACAGCAACGGCCGCGGGGTAGAGCAGGATTATGCCAAGGCCATGCAGTGGTATCGCATGGCGGCGGAACAGGGACTTTCAGAAGCGCAGTACAACCTCGGGGTGATGTATGAGGAAGGGCTGGGTCTCGCGCAGGACTATTCCGCGGCGGTCACTTGGTACCGCAAGGCCTCCGAAAAGGGGCTAGCCGAGGCACAGTACAATCTCGGGATCATGTACGAGAACGGATTGGGCGTGAGCCAGAATTATACCCTGGCCGCCAAATGGTATTTCAAGGCCGCCGACAAGGGTCTGGCCGAGGCGCAATACAGCCTGGCGGGCCTGTATCATGACGGACGCGGCGTACCTCAGGATTTCGTCATGGCGCACCTGTGGTATAATCTCTCGGCCTCGCAGGGCAATCCCAATGCCGCCCAGAGTCGCAACGAGCTGGCCACCATGATGACCCCGGCCCAGATCGCCGAGGCGCAACGCCTGGCGCGCGAATGGAATAAAAGGGAAAAACGGTAGCCTTAAAAAAAAGAAACCATGCCGGGCGTTATTGGACCTTGATGATGGTGTTCCTGATCATATCCCAGTTGTTCTTGTAGATCATATAGCGCGGCAGGGCGAAGCGGTCGGGGTTGCGCCCTACCGGGCAGCGTACCGGCCCCCACACGACGGTGAAGGCGCAGGCGTATCCGGCCGCTTGCACGGTCTGCCTGGTAATCGGCTCGTTCACGCCGTTTGGATAGGCAAAGGCCTTTACCATGGTATTCAGCCGTTTCTCGAGGATTTCCTTGGAATGGAATATTTCCTTGCGGAAGGCTTTCGCGTCGGTGTCATAGGCCTTCTGGTTGAGGGGAAAGTGGTAAAAACCGTGCGCGGCGATGTCTAGGCCCGCGCTGGCAAGCTCGCCCAGCTGCTCCCAAGTCAGGGCATAGGCCTTTTTGCCGATGATGTTCGGGTAGATACAGAGCAGCGGTTTGATGCCCCTGGGTTTGAAGACCGCCTGGTATGCCTGGTAAACACTCTGGTTGCCGTCGTCGATCGAAACCAGGATATTTCTGGGCCCCTGCACGGCGCCGGCGAGGATCTCGGACAAGGTGACGAAACGATAACCGTGGTCTTTTAAAAAGTCGAGTTGCGCCTTTAATGCCTGCATCGAGATATCGCTCGGGAAGGGTTTGTCTCCCAGAAAAGAGTGGTAGACGAGCACGCAGACCGTGCCCTGCGCCGCGGCAGCCCGGGCGGCGGTAGCACAGCATAAAAGGGCCACGACGGTCAAGAGCGCTGAGAGGGTCTGAACCCGTTTGCCGATCTTCATGGCCTCTCTATAGATCAAGAGCCCCATGCCATGCAAGGCTTTACGTCGATCAGAAGAGGCATCCGCGCCTATAAGGCGTAATCTTGAAAAACCATTGTCAGGGGCGGCTATCTATGTCAACGTAATAATGCGGTCATGCGTGTCCGCGGCGCGGCATACTTTCTTAAGCCCTTGTCCGGCAAAGAGAAGCCGAAGCATCGGCGGCCACCGCCTTAAGCACGATACGGAAAATGAAAAGGCAACCGATATGGCATGGCGTATGGATAGGTTGGACATGAGGGGGTGTGGGCCAAAGATAACCGGATTGTGCGCCTTCATCCTGTTTCTTATGCTCGCCCCGCTATCCGCCATGGAGTTGAAGGGCTATGCCGATCTCGGGCTTGAAAATCTCAAAGGATATACGTCCTATGAGATCGGAGGCCTGATCGCGGTTTCCGGACAGGAGAATCGCAGCGCGCATTTCCCGTTCAGCAAGCTGAAGTTCCCCCTCACGGGTTGGTTGGTGGCGACCGGGGTCGGCCTGACTGTCGAAGACGCGTTCCAGGTAAACCTGGGATTGAAAAAAAGCATCATCCGGGATAGCGGCAGGGTCGAGGACTGGGACTGGGGTTATTGGAACCTGGCCGGGCGTCCCTGGGCGCGCGCAGGAACCCTGGACATCTACTCGACCAGCCGCGGCAGCGTGGATGCCTGGATGGGGGATGCGAAGGTGCGTTGGTGCATGAGCATCAAGGATAAGGCGCGGCCTGTGAACATAAAGGACGCACAGCTCAAGGTCGGTGTGGGCTACATGATCCAGGTGTTCGATTATGACACGGTGGATGATCTGGATCAATGGTACCCGTCATATCCCCTATATGCCACCGAGATCGAGAATGATCCTAATATTTCCACCTCGTTAAAAAAGGCGGTCAAGGGACATGTCTACCATTCCGGCGATGTGTTGAGCTACCATGTCGAATATGAGATCCCCTTTCTGGAGGGCGGCGTGTTGCTGGGGTTTAATGAGATGTTTCGGCTGGAGGCTTCATTGGGGTATTCCTATTGGGTCAAGGCCAAAGACACGGATCATCACCTCCTGCGCGGCAAGGTGAGCAAGGGCAGCTGTGATGGCAATGCCGTTCTCTTCACGCTCAATACCGACTTTTGCGTGACCGAGAACATCCTGCTGGGCTTGAACTACCGGCGTATCGTCATCGCCGCCACCGGCAGCCAGCATCAAAGCGCCCCGGATTTCTCCGCCGCGGTCGACCAGCATATCGAGAGCGATCAGCAATATATCGGATCAACCATCGGCTATCGTTTTTAATGTTAGGGCCGCCGGGCCTGGTCTTCAACCTTTAAGAAAGCCTTGCCGACAGGAGAAAGAAAAACAAAGATTGATCTTACCGGTCGGCTTGTACTAGGGTTGATTCTCTCAAAGAGGTTCTTTAAGGGAGAAAGAATGCAAATCTCATAAAAGGAGCCGTTTGTATGCTGAGACAGATTATCTGTTTAACCATGGGCGTTTGCGTTTTTCTTTTCTGCGGTATACCCGCATGGTGCCAAGGTCTTGATTTCAATATGAATGTCGGCGCGGGCCGAATGGTCGGCAAGACCGTTTATCAGATCGGCGGACTCATCGCTTATGCGGATGGAAGTACGGATGAATACTGGTTCCCGATCAGCGAACTCGAGTGGCCGCTCGATTTCTATGTCGCATCCGCACATGCCGATTGCACCTTCCATGATCAGGTCTATGTCGGTGCGGATGTGATCAAGAACATGTCAAAGGCCGCGGGTTGGATGAAAGACTCGGATTGGATCAATGCCGAAGACAGTTTTGATGTCTATTCCGAAAGCCGGACCAGGGGAGAGGCCCTGTTATGGAATGCTAACATCGACTATATCTTCTATCATTCAGAAAAAGAAGATCAAAAAGTCGATGTGATGCTCGGCGTCGGCTATTGGTATCAGAAATTCGGCTATCATGGCTATGCGGTGCTTGAAGAGTATCCTTCCAGTCCGTCGATTCCGCCCGCCGATGTCCAGGCCAGGGCCATTACCTACGATATAACCTACCAGGTGCCCTATGTGGAGTTGGCTACGTTTTCAAAATATGGGAGGTTTACCGGTTATTTTCACCTGGGTTGGTCGCCTTTGGCGAGCGCGGAGGATGTCGATCATCACCTCATAAGGAATAAGGTCTGCCGGGGCGATTCCGATGAAGGGCGAGCCTATTTGTTCGGCGTGAAGGCCGGCTATGAGCTTATTGATAACTGGACGCTTGGCTGTCAGTTCGATTACACCAAGATCGATACCAGAGGCTCTCAGGACCAATGGATCAACGATGCGTTTCTGGGTGAGCTCGAGTGGAAGGCCTTCAGTGAGCAGACGCTGGTCCAGGTTACCTTGGGGTATTCGTTCTGAGGTTTCATCATACGCTTTTAGGTCCTCATGCGCGCCGCGGCGTGGCATAGCCCACGCCCTCTCCGGCCATCGGGCTCAAGCCGATAGTATGTTTGGCGTTGCGGCGACGACCAGACGGACGGGAACGCCGTTATCGATCGCATTCCCGCCCATGTCCGGCAAGCTTAAAAGTGATACCCGAGATTCAGCATGAGCTGATACTGCTCGCTGTAGATCTTTTCATCGTTTTCCCAGGTATCCTCCGGCCACGTCCAATCAATACCCCCACCGATAGCGGTACTCCCCGCCGCACACGTGGTCTCCTGATCGCCGTCGGTTATTACCTTGAGATAATCAAAGGCCAGGCCCAATGACCACTGCGCCGCAAAGCCGTAGTTGACCATGACACCGGCCTTGTAGGCCACCCCTTTGCAATTTCCATCCGCGGTATAAGGTCCGGCGATGCGGCCCAAATGGTTATCCTGCTCGTCCTCGACCCGCACCAGCGGCGAATACCCCAGACTGGCATCGACCGACAGGTTGTCGCGCACCCCCCTTGCGGCCAGCTCGAGGTACGGGATCGTGTAATGGACTTCATAATCGATCCACGGCGTCCCTTCCTGGGGATAGGACCATTCATTGTCGCCGATGAAATCCGCGGTGCTGACGCTGTCTACCGTGGTTTCGAATTCATAATCCCTTTTATCAAGCCCGAGACCGATATAGGCCCACAAGGCGTTGGCTTGAGATGCCGCCGCGGAGGGTGAAGAATAAAAGGCATACCGCAATTTGACCTCATAGATCATGGCCTCGAGCTCGGTCTGAAGTTGCTGCTCGACATCCGCGGAATAGGTTTGACCGCCGTTGGACCAGACGTGATAGTACCATCCGTTCAGGTCTTCATCCCAATATCCGACCGCCATCTCGTTATCGATGCCCTTGTTGTTTGGGTCATTGAGATTGGTCCGGACGGCGGCTTTCAGACCAAAGTTGCCGATGGTATAACTGGCATCGATGGAGGCTAAGTATACATCCAGCGGAAAATCGATGCTCGTACGGGGATATATGAGGACTTTCTTATCGTCCACAGAGTAGTTGGCCGTGCCTTGCCCCCAGGGGATGTTGCCGCTCTCCATGGTGGTCGAACCCCAGAGGTGGCCTAAGCCCGCATTGATTTCGAACGCGGCCTGCGCGGTCCAACAAGGAAGCGCCATCAGAGGAATACACGTACATAACAAAAGTTTCGATAACCTGCCCAACATATGCCCTCCTCATTAAAAGATAATTATTTCATGTAATAAGCGCTGGTGGAAATAGCAATAACTTTTTACACTATCGTTGTATTGTTGCGCTGGATTACCACTGTGGACTGGCGCATGTGAAAAAAACGGCGCGGCGTTGCTATCTGATGATGTTCAAAAGACTGCTTGGATCGGTTATCGGTTCGCGGCACGTGGAGTCCGAACAGACATAGGCCGTGGCGGTGTCTTGTATGCTCGCCATCGTCGCGCTAAAGGGAATGAGCACCTTGAGGGGGTGCGTATCCGCGTCGCTCGGAAGAAAGGCCAGAGTCTTGTTGGGAGCAAACGGCGCTTGGGCCGCCCGGAGCATGGCCGTGACGTCGGGCCGCGCCGGTTTTCCCACGACGATGATCGCTTGGGTTGGCCCGAGCAGAAAGTCCAGGGCGCTCAAGTACTGGGTGAAGGCCCAAGGGGAGCGCTCGATCTGGGGGCTGAAGGCGCGCCCGATGCGACGGGCATGATCCTCCCAGGCTTGGTTGCCGGTCATCCGGCCTAAGCGCGCGAGATTCAGGGCCGCCACTGAGTTGCCGGAAGGCAGCGCGCCGTCCACCAGCTCCTTTTTACGCACGAAGAGATCCTCATGGCCCGGCGCGGTGAAAAAGAGCCCGCCCGAGGTTTCATCCCGGAAATGCGCGATCATGAAGCTCGTTAGCTCCAGGGCCGCTTCCAGATAGCGCACCTCGAAGAGGGCCTCATAGAGCTCGATCAGCCCCCAGACCAGAAAGGCATAATCGTCCAGGAACCCTTCAATGGCGGCTTGGCCGTCATGCCAGCGGTGCTTGAGCGTCCCGTCGGGTGCGCGCAAATTCTCCAGGCAGAAATCCGCGGCCTGACGGGCGGCCCCGGACAGGGCGGGGTCTTCGAAAACCTGGGCCGCCTTGGCCAAGGCGGCGATCATCAGTCCGTTCCAGTCGCACAGGATCTTTTCGTCCCGCCCTGGCCGGATGCGCCGTTCACGCACCGCCAGGAGCGCGGCCCGGGAAGGCGCAAGGTCTTCAAGACCGGCTGAGACGTGGTTTGGGGCGGCCGGTGAGGCTGCGCGCGTTTGTGCCAGCACGCCCTCTCTTGCATTCTTCTCATCGCTCACGTTCTCCTGGGAGATCAGGCTGTAGGTCTGCATCCACCGCTGGGCCGCGTCTCCGTCCAGGACCGCGCGGATCTCGTCCGCTTTCCAGAGGTAGAAGGCGCCCTCGCGGCCTTCGCTGTCGGCGTCCTCGGCCGAGAAGAAGGCCCCTTGAGGCGAACGCAGGTCGCGCAGGACATAGCTCAAGATCTCCCGCGCCGTGACGCCGAACGCGGCCGTACCGGTA
Organism: Syntrophaceae bacterium; assembly: GCA_039680665.1. GTDB lineage: Bacteria > Desulfobacterota > Desulfomonilia > UBA1062 > UBA1062 > JAKQBR01. Next base: position 34,405 of record JBDKSM010000122.1, read on the forward strand.
ACCTGGTAGGCCTCGGTATAGACAAACGCCAGGAGGGCCTGGTCGTAGAGCATCTTTTCGAAGTGGGGCAAAAACCAGCGCCGGTCCGTGGCATAGCGGTGGAAACCGAACCCCAGATGGTCGTAGATGCCTCCGGCGCGCATGGCATCGAGCGTTATCGTTACCATGGCCAGGGCTTTCTTATCCTGGAAGCGTCGGTGGTAGCGCAGGAGAAAGCTCAAGGTATGGGGAGAAGGGAACTTGGGCGCATCCCCGAACCCGCCATGGATTTCATCGAAGCGGGACTTGAGCTCATCGTAGGCCGCTTGCAGGGCGGGAATGCCGGGCGCCGCGCCCTCTTCCAGGGATGTTTCGCGCTTGAGCCAGGCGATGATATCCTCGGCCGAAGCTTCAACCCGTGCACGCTCGCTGTCCCAGAGTTCGCTCAGCCGGGCGATAAGATCGCGCATACCGATCCGGCCCGGGAATGAGTCCTTCGGGAAATAGGTGCCGGCGAAAAAGGGCCTTTTGTCCGGGGTCATCACGACGGTGAGCGGCCAGCCCCCCGATCCGGTCAGGGCCTGGCAGACGCCCATGTACAGGCTGTCGATATCAGGCCGCTCCTCGCGGTCCACCTTGATGTTCACGAAAGCCTCGTTCATGAGCTGGGCGATTCCCTTATCCTCGAACGATTCGTGCGCCAGGACATGGCACCAATGACAGGTGGAGTACCCGATCGAGAGGAACACGGGTTTGTCTTCCGCTCTCGCCTTGGCAAAGGCCTCCTCACCCCAGGCATACCAGTCCACCGGATTGTCGGCGTGCTGGAGCAGATAGGGGCTCTTCTCGTGCCGCAGATGGTTCATGATACATTTATAGGAATGAGCATGCCATGAGTCAATTTTTTGGGAATCAATGGTTGAGTAAATGTCAAGGGGAAGCTCGATCGATCCCCCCTTGAACCCGCCCGCGTCGTGGTCGCGGCTTGTCAGGGGTTTGGTGTATTGACTTATCATATGGATGGTATATACGATTGAAATCCTGAAATTTCGGTAGGAGATTGCAGCATGCTTGAGATGATATCCAGCGGATTCAAGAAAGCCCAGGATCTGCTGCAGGGTAAGACCGCCATCCAGGAAAAGCATATCGAAGACGCCATCCGCGAGATCCGCGTTTCATTGCTAGAAGCCGACGTGGAATTCCACGTGGTCAAGAACTTCCTGGAAAATGTCAAGGAAAAGGCCCTGGGCGAGATCGTCCAGACCAAGGTGTCGCACGGCGGCCGCAAGATGAAGGTCAGCCCGGACCAGCATTTCATCAAGATCTGCTATGATGAGCTGGTCGCTCTGATGGGACCGGTGGATACCTCCCTGGATCTCAAGGCCCGACCCGTGGCCTCCATCATGATGGTGGGCCTGCAGGGCAGCGGTAAGACCACCACCACGGCCAAGGTCGCGCGCCACCTCGAAAAGCAAGGCCGCAAGCCCATGCTGGTGGCGGCCGATATCTATCGTCCGGCGGCCATCGAACAGCTCAAGGTGCTGGGCAAGCGCCTGGAGGTGCCGGTCTTCTTCGCGCCCGGCAAGACCCCTCCCCAGATCTGCCGGGACGCCGTGGAAGCGGCGCAGTTCAAGGGCTGCGACGTGGTGCTCTTCGATACGGCCGGCCGCACCATCGTGGACGAAACGCTCATGACCGAGTTGGAGGAGATCAAGGCGCTGGCCCGGCCGCAGAATATCCTCCTGGTCGTGGACGCCATGATCGGCCAGGACGCGGTCAATGTGGCGCGCGAGTTCGATCGCCGGCTCGACCTATCCGGTTTCATCCTCACCAAGCTCGACGGCGACGCGCGCGGCGGCGCGGCCCTTTCGATCAAAGAGGTCACGCGCAAACCGATCAAGTTCCTCGGCATGGGCGAGGCTTTGGACCGTCTGGAGGAGTTCCGTCCCGAGGGTCTGGCCTCGCGCATCCTGGGCTTCGGCGATATCGTCGGCCTGGTCAAGGACTTCGAGCAGGTGGTGGATGAGAAGAAGGCCGAAGAAGACGCCTTGAAGATGCTGCAGGGCGATTTTTCCTTCGACGACTTTTTGAAGCAGCTCAAAATATTGAAGAAAATGGGGCCGCTGACCGATATTCTGGATAAGCTCCCTCTGGGCGCGCTGGGCGTGCCGCAGGGCATGAAGATCGACGAAAAGGAACTGGTGCGGGTCGAGGCCATCGTGAACTCCATGACCCGCTACGAGCGCTCTCATCCGGATGAGCTGAACGATAGCCGTATCGCCCGTGTCGCCAAGGGCTGCGGCCAGCCCGTATCCCAGGTGACGGGTCTGATCGGCCGCTTCAAGACCATGCGCGGGTTGATGCGCAACCTGGGCAAGGGCAACAAGAAGGCGCTGTCCCGCATGGGTCTGGGCGAGATGGCCGATATGGTCTCCGAGGCCGTGCCGCAGCAGCCCAAGCGCAGCCTGGTGGATCTGAAAAAGAAGAAAGACAAGCGCAAGCTGGCCAAAAAGGCCAAGAAACGCAATCGGTAGGGGGTTACTTGAAGGAGGAGGCATTGGAAGATGTGCTCATGAAAGAATTGGCCATTCTGCGCAAGGTCAATCTGGCACTCTCCTATGCCCCGGATGTCGAGGCCGTGGCCGGCGCCATTCTGGACATCGTCATCGACGAGACCGTGGCCGAGAACGCCTCTTTAATGATGCCTTCCTCCGACGGCAAAAGCTTGGAAATCAGGGCCGCCAAAGGCATCGGCGATGAGATATCGCGCTATTCCGAAAAATCGCTCGGTCAGACCTTCCCCATCGGCGAAGGCATCGCGGGCCTGGTGGCCCAGACCCTGGAGCCTATTATCATCAAGGACGCCATGAACGAACCCATGGTGCAGCTCAGGGACATGAAGGTCAAGATCGGCTCCATGATGAGCCTGCCGTTGGCCTACGGCAGGGGCGAGCTCGTCGGCGTCCTGCACCTGAGCCATTCCAAGCGCGGGGCCTTCACGCGCGAGGATCTGGCCCTCATGAACATGCTCCTGGCGCCCGCGGCCCTGGCCTTGCGCAATGTCAGGCTCATGCGCGACGTCGAGGACATGAACCGTACGCTCAAGGAAGAGCTCTGCATGACGGACCGGGCCCTGGAAGAGTTCGGCAAGCATGCCATCAAGGTCTTCAACTACATGTCCATCGGCGTGCTCACCACCGACCCCGGCGGATTTATCACCACCATGAACCGCAAGGCGGTCGAGTTGCTCGGACTGGGCACGGGCGATACTATCGCCGGGATCATCGGTCCGGAGGTCATCAAGCGTTTTGCCATCGATATGCCCGAGATCGTCATGGATAGGCCACTGGGCAAGCGCGTACTCAATCTGGAGCTTTCGGTGCTGCCGGTCAAGCCCAGCCTGCAGGTGCTGGTCTGCGTACGGGACGTGACCCTGGAGCGCTTCAAGGAACGCGATCTCATGCGGGTCCAGGATCAGTACCGCGATCTGATCGAGAACGCCATCGACGCCATGTACATCTTGCGCGACGGCCGGTTCATGCTCATCAACAAGAAACTGCAGGACCTCCTGGGCTATGAGGCCGAGGATCTGATCGACCGGCATATCCGGCATTTCCTGGTGCGGGAATCCATGCGCATCCTGGCTACTGCGCTCAGACCCTCGCAGGAACATGTCTTCATCCCCAACCTGGAGATCCTGGCCAAGCGTAAAGACGGCCAGATCATCACCATCGAGATCTCGATCGGCAGGGTCATGGTCGGCCAGGACCAGTGCTATGTCGGGGTGGTCAGGGATATCACCAGCAAAAAGGAGCTCCTGGCCCTCAAAACGCGTTTTCTGCATGTGGCTTCGCATGAAATCAGGGTCCCCCTGACCGTGATCCGGGGGTATGCGCGCATGCTGGCCAAGGATGCCAAGGCGTGTTTGAACGAGGGCCAGCAGGACTGTGTGCAGGAGATCGAGAAGCACTGCGAGAAGCTCCTGAATTTCTCCAATGCCCTGCTCGACTTCGCGCGCATCAATTCAGGGCGCTTGACGCTGACCCGGCAAAAGGTGGACCTTGTCGATCTCATCCGCCATGTGACGCAGGACATGCAGATCAAGGCCGACGAAAAAGGGGTGGTGATCCATATTGAGGCCGAGGACTATCGCCCTCAGGCCTATATCGACCCCTTAAGGATCGAGCAGGCCTTCAACAACATCATCGACAACGCCCTCAAGCATTCTCCCGAGCAAGGCGTGGTGACGGTCAGACTCGCCATGGGATCCCAGGGTCCGGAGGGCATCCACAAGATTCTGAACCAGGAGTACGCGCAGATTTCCATACTCGATCAGGGGCCGGGGGTCAAACCGGAAGAGGCCAAGGACCTTTTCAACGAATTCTTCGTGGGCATGAGCGGCAAGTCCAAGCGCGGCATCGGGCTGGGCCTGGCTATCACCAAGGAGATCATCCACGCGCATGGCGGCCGTATCGAGGCCATCCCTGCCGACACCGGCGGACTCTTTCAGATAACAATTCCCTTGAATAGCCACCCTGATTGATGTATTTCAAAATGTTATTATAATGGGAAGTTACATGGGGACCGAAAAGCTCAAAATCTTAGTGGTTGACGACGACGATAGTATCCGTGGCTATGTCGCTAGGCTCTTGTCCATGAGCGGCTTCGACGCGGTGACTTCCGCGAACGGCAGGGACGCACTTAATCAGATCAAAGCCCATCCGGACATATCTCTGGTCCTGCTCGATATCCTGATGCCTGAAATGGACGGACTCGAGACCCTGACCGAGATCAAGAAGACGGTTAAGGACATGCCGGTGATCATGCTCAGCGCTTTAGGGCAGACCAATATCATCGTCAAGGCCATGAAGTCGGGCGCCAGCGATTATCTGGTCAAGCCGTTCGAGGAAGAGGAGCTGGAGCTGGCCATCGCCAAGTCCATCGAGAAGAAGCGCCTCCTGGCCGAGATCACGAGCCTGAAGAAGAAGCTCAGGGTCGATGAGCTCAAAGGCGAATTCATCTTCGCTTCGCCCAAGATGCAGAAGGTCAAGGATATCATCGAGCAGGTGGCCGACACGGACGTAAGCGTCCTGATCGAAGGGGAAAGCGGCACCGGCAAGGAACTCGTGGCGCGCTCGCTGCATTATCGTTCCAATCTCAAGGAAAAGCCCTTTATCAAGGTCAATTGCGCGGCCCTGCCGCATGAGCTTTTGGAGTCGGAGCTCTTCGGGTATGAACGCGGAGCCTTCACCGGCGCCTACAAGTCCAAGGCGGGCAAATTCGAACTGGCCAACAACGGTACGATCTTCTTGGATGAGATCGGCGAGATCGATATGGCCATCCAGTCCAAGCTGCTGCAGGTGCTGCAGGAGGGGAGCTTCTCCCGTCTGGGTGGCAAACAGGATGTACGGGTGAATGTGCGCGTGATCGCCGCCACCAACCGTGATCTCAGGAAGGCTATCGATGAAGGGCGCTTCCGCGAGGACATCTATTACCGGCTCAATGTCGTCAACATCCATATACCAGGATTGGGAGAACGGGTTGAGGATATCCCCTACCTGTTTGAATATTTTCTTGAAACCTATAATGAAAAGTACGCCAAGCATATCAATCTGGACAAGGAAGAGGTTTATCCCCTCCTGCTTAGGTATCCCTGGCCGGGCAATGTGCGCGAGCTCAAGAACCTGGTAAAACGCATGGTGATCCTCGGCAATGTGGATGATCTCATGCGCTACTTATCCGAAGGCGCCGCGAACTCCATGGATCGGCATGATGGCAAGGATTACGCGCTCAGGAGCAGGGATGGTGGCGCTACGGCCGGAGATCTCCCGATCATGCCTTTGAAGGATGTCGCCAAAGAGGCGTCCATCAAGGCCGAACGGGACATGATCCTGCGGGCGCTCAAGGGTACGAACTGGAACAAGAAGAAGGCCGCCGACATGCTGCAGATCAGTTATAAGGCCCTTCTCTATAAAATTAAGGAGTGTGGGATAGAAAAATGAAAAAGATATCCTTGATCCTGAGTATCTTTGTGCTTGTCCTGGCCTCGGCAACCTGTGCCGCCCCGGAAGGACCGATAGGAGATGCGAAGAAAGCCGCCGGCACCAAGGAGGCGCCGGCCGTCGCCGCGCCTGGGCCTCCCTCGGAGGTCGAGGGCGTCCCCTACCTGATCGGGTATTCGGACCTGCTGGAAATTTCGGTCTGGGGCGAAGCCGCACTCTCCCGGCAGGTGACCGTAAGAACCGATGGTTTCATTTCGCTGCCGCTGGTGGGTGATGTCGCCGCCGTGGGAAAATCGCCGGTCCAGCTGCAAAAGAACATCGAAGCCTCCCTGACGAGATTCATCAAGGATCCTCACTGCGCGGTCATCGTGGTTGAACCGCGCAGCAAGCGTTTCTATATGGAGGGCCAAGTCAACCGTCCGGGATTTTTCCTGCTTGACCGGGACCTGAATCTTACCCAGGCCATCTCGCTGGCCGGCGGCTTTACGCAGTGGGCAGACAAGAACGGTATCGTCATCCTGCGCACCGTGGACGGCAGACAGATGCGCATCAAGGCCGATTACAGCAGAATCATGAAGGGTAAAGACAGGAACATAGCGGTTCGCGCGGGTGATACCATTATAATCCCGTGAGACATATCTCCTCCTATGGATGCTGCATTCTGCTGGCGGTGCTGTGCTACGCCGGCGAGGCGTGGAGCGCTACGTGGGAATTTCACCCCGGCGTCTATGCTTCCTATCTTTACACCGATAACTACGAAGGCACGGCCGAGGACAAGAAAAGCGAGAACATCTATGCCGTAGGCCCAAGCATGGCGTTATCCTGCACCACCCAACATTTCCAGTGGAGCGTGGTCGGGCATGTCGCCAAAAATTGGCATCAGGACCATGACGAAGACGACACGACCGAGGGCAGTGCCGCTACATATGCGCAAATCAATGGGCAGAAACAATCTCTGGGGCTTGCTTATAATTATCATGAAACCAGAGAACGTGAAACCCTGGACCAGCCCCTGGGAGTTTACCGCTACCATGTCGGGTCGCTGACCTATAACCGGATCCTGTCGCCTGGCATATCTTTATCCATGGGATACAACCGGGGCATGGAGTATGCCCCCGATCCGGACGAAGATGTCGTATCCGACGGCGGGACAATCACTCTGAGCGATCAGGTGACACCCAAGACGTTGCTCGATCTTACCGCAGCATATAATATCTATCATTATGAGTTTAGTCCGAATGCCCAGGTTGCACAGGGCTCAATGCGATGGCTGTATACGATCTCCCCGAAGTTGAGACTGGGGCCGCAACTCAGCTTTGAACGCCATACCTACGATGAACCCGCAGATCTGCCGGCGGAATATGCGGCGGAATATGCTGATGTATATGCTGAGGAATATACTGGTGAGACGGATGTGGATATCTATACGGCGGCAATTTTCATGGACTACTCCTTTTCGCCTTATACCGTCATTACCGCCTCGGCCGGAGGAAGCTGGCTGGAACCCGAGGATGAAAAGAGCCAGTATACGACAAACGGGCGGTTGGTATTCAACCGGAATACTCGCGAAAACAATATCATGGCAGAGTTCTTCCATGGGTATGCGTACGAGTATGATTCCCAACATGACTATGAGATTTATCAGACCACCATGGTTGACACGTCGTGGGATCATTTCTTCACCCCGTCCGTTTTGAGCACCTTGGGCTATCAGGTTACCTTGCGGACATCGACCATGACGGAAGAAGACGAGGACAGCCGGGACTACACCTATCGGGTGGGCATGACGTACCGAACAGCTGTCGGTAAGGTTTTCGGCGGCATATCGGACCTCGTTTCAAACGATGATGATTCCGGGAGTCTCGGCCCAACGGATTCCACCCCGTCATCGCAGGCGCACATGGTTCCCGCGGAAGCCGCCTTAACCCCATCGATATATGAATCCATATCAAACTCCCCGCTGATAACCCATTGGCCGCGGGGGACATTCGAAGTCCGCGCCCTCTATGAACATCTTGAACATGCATATGAGGATTCAGATTCTATCAGGGAAAACCGATACAGTATATCCATAGAGGTGCGCTATTGAGTGAAGAAAAGAAGATCAATCTGGAAGACCTGCTCGATGTCGTCCAGAAGAAGTGGTACTGGATCACTATACCTTTCTTCTTTTTCGTGTGTCTGGGCGCCTGGCTGTTCGTCGTCCTGCCGCGCGAATACGAGGCCACGACCGTCATCCTTATTCAGCCGCAGGAGATACCCCAGGCCTATGTCGTAGCCACGGTGAGTTCCGGCCTGGCGAACCGGGTCAGAACGTTGAGCCAGGAGGTCATGAGCCGGTCGAATCTCGAGAAGATTATCCTGGAGATGGATCTGTACCGGAAGGAAAGGGCTCAAGGCATGCCCATGGACATTTTAGTGGCGGGGATGCGTAAGCATATCGTTTTAGATGTATCCGGAGGAGGCGGGGGTTCCAGCATCAGTTCCTTTACCCTGGGATTCAGGGGCAGAGAACCCAAGCAGTTGGCGGACGTAACCAATCGTCTGGCCTCGCTCTTCATTCAAAGCAATTTATCGACCAGGGCCCGCCAGGCCTCCGAAACAACGGAATTCCTTGAAAAACAGCTTACTGATCTGCGGGGCCTGCTCGAAGGTTATGAGAAGAAAGTGCAGGAGTTCCGTAATTCTCATATGGGTGCTTTACCCGAGCAACTTCCAAGCAATACGGCGACGTTATCCAACCTCCAGAGCAACCTGGAAAGCGTGCAGAGGAGTTTGGCCGATGCCCGCAATCGCAAGATAATCATTCAAAACCAGCTCTCTCAATTTGAAGGCGGCACGCTCCAAATCAGAGCTCCCCAGAGAAGCCAGCGCCTTGCCGAGCTGCGGCAGCGGCTTCAGGATATGAAGGCCAACTATACACCGGAATATCCTGAGATCAAGCGCCTGCAAGAACAGATCAAGGAAATTGAAAACCAACCGCGAGAAGTTGTCCAGAGCTCAACCGATCCCCGGGTATTGGAGCTGCAAAGCCAGCTGCGTGCCATAAGCACAGAGATCGCATCGCTGGAAAGCGATTCCAGTCGCATCAAGCAACGCATTAATTCGTATCAACAACGAGTGGAAAGTACACCGAAAACCGAACAGGAGATTACCACCCTGCTCAGAGATTACCAGATCACGAAGGATAATTATCAGAAGGTCCTGGATCGGCTCTACGAAGCCAGACGTGCCGAGAGTCTGGAAAAGCGCCAACAGGGCGAACAGTTCCGCATCCTCGATCTGGCCCAGGTGCCGCAAACCCCCGCGAGACCGAGACTCATACGCCTGGTTTTGGTTTTCCTGGTATTGGGGCTCGGGTCAGGGGGCGGGCTGCTGTTGATGATTGAACTTCTGGACAATACGGTCAAAGGGATACAGCAGGTGGAAGAGCTTTCCGGCAATATCCCCTGCATCTCCGCCGTCCCGTTGGCCATGACCGAGGCAGACAAGAACCGCAGCCGCAGAAAGACCATGAACCTTATCGCGGCCAATATCCTGGTCGTGATCCTGGGTTCGGTGATCGTGGTGGCTTCCAGGCTCGTGCATCTGACGGTCGAACCGCCTTTCAATCTGCCGTTTTAGGGGAATGCGATGTATACTGAGTTTTTCGGACTCAAGATCAAACCTTTTACCATAACCCCGGACCCACGCTTTCTCTACATGAGCCAGGTGCATAAGGAAGCCCTGGCGCATCTGGTATACGGCGTGCGCGAGAAAAGCGGCTTCGTGGTCATTACGGGTGATGTCGGCACCGGCAAGACCACGTTGCTCAATGCCCTGCTGCAGAAACTACCCCCCGGCATGCCTAAGGTGGTGATCAAGAACCCCAATGTCAAACAGGAAAACATCTATTTCCTGCTGGGCGAGGCCATCGGACTGCCGGACGAGAATCGCGCGCGCGATTATCTCAATCTGTACGAGAGCCGGCTCAAGGAGATCGGCGGCGCGGCCCTGATCGTGGACGAGGCGCAGGGGTTGTCGATCGAGATGCTGGAGGAGATTCGTCTGCTCTCCAACCTTGAAACCCCCAATGAGAAACTGGTGCACATCATCCTGCTCGGCCAGCCGGAGCTCAATGCCACGCTGCGCAGTCCGAATCTGCGCCAGCTCAAACAGCGCATCGGTGTGAAATTCACCATATCACCGCTTTCCCAGGCCGAGACCATGGAGTACATCAAACACCGCCTGAGGGTGGCGGGTTACGAGCCCATGGAGAGGCCGATATTTTCTCCGGCCGCCATGCAGGTCATCTATCAGCGCACCAGGGGGTATCCCCGAGTCATCAACATCCTCTGCGACAATGCCATGCTGGCCGCTTATACCGAAGATACCCGCGAGGTGACGCCGCGCATCATCAAACAGGTGGCCAGCGAAATCGAGGGCACCTATGTCCAGGGATCGCGCATCCCCCTGCCCAAGGCCGGGATAGTTGCCGCGGCCGTCATCGCCGTTGCGGCGGGGGCGGCGCTCTGGTATGGGCTCTCACGCGACACGGACAGACCTCAGCCGCCTCCCGTGATTGAGCGCTCAGCTCAGAATGCGCCTGAGAAAATAATCCCCGTAGCACCCCCTCCGGCGGTGGTCATGACGCCCAAGGCGCCGAAGGCGGTGCCGTCGGCACCGTTCCAGACCGGTCTGGAGATACCGCCGTCCCAGACAGCGGCAGCGAAAAATGCCCCCGCCGCCACGATGGACACGGCGCCTCCCGCGGCCGCTTCACTTCCGCCAATGCTTACGCAAACCCAATCGCTGGGCGGATACGTGAAAGCCAGGGAAGGAGATTCCCTGGCATCGCTGACCATCCGCCATTACGGACGCATCGACGGCGACCTTCTCAAGTCCGTGCGGGAAGCAAACGCCGATGTGGGCAACCTGGAAAGGCTTTCCAAAGGCCAGAGGATCTTTATGCCCGATATCTCCAAGGGCGAGATCTTCAGCGTCGGTATAGCCTGGTATCATTCCGAGCCCGAGGCCATGGCCGTGACAGGCGATCTGAAAGCGGCCGGCTATGATCCGGCCGTATACCCGTTGTTGGATCCTCAGAAACGCCTGTGGTTCATGGTCGCCCTTGGGCGCTTCGCCACGCGTGAAGAGGCCGGCAAGCGTGCTCAGGAGCTCAACGGCAAGGGATTCCTGTACGCCAAAACAATCAAGATCAGCATGGGGAACTAGATGGTCGACATATCCAAGGCATTCGAGAAAGAACATTTTGAAAAAGAGAACCTTGCACCCACCGAGGCAGGTATTACCGGAGTCCTGGACGACCACCTGTATATGTATCACATGCCCTATTCCTATACCGCCGAGCAGATTCGCAAGATCCGTACCCACATTTTCCATATGCCCAACGGCAATCGCAAGCGTATCATCATGGTCACAAGCGCCCTGCCTTCCGAAGGCAAGTCCTTGATCGCCTCCAATCTGGCCATCGCCATCGCCAAGGGCGAAGACCAGCATGTGCTCTTGGTGGAATGCGACCTACGGCGACCCGCCCTGCATGAGCTCTTCCATTACCCGCCTACGCCGGGTTTGAGCGAGATCATCCAGGGCAAGCGCAGCATCGCGGATTGCCTGATCAAAACCCCTATCGACAAGCTCACGATCCTGTCATCGGCCAAAGAGGCGCCCGCCAATCCCTCCGAGCTCCTGGAATCGAAAAGTTTGGGCGTCCTTATCGACGAACTGGCGCAGCGTTACCCGGACCGCTTTGTCATCATCGACACCCCGCCCGTCCAGGCCACGGTTGATCCCAAAATTATCGCCGACCATGTGGAGGGCATAATCTTCATTGCCCGCTACCGCTACACCCGCGCCAGCGATTTAAAGATGTCGCTCAATACATTGCCGCGCGAGAAGATCATAGGGATCGTGCTGAATGCCGTGGATGTCATGCCGGCGCAGAAGTTCAAATATCGCAAGTACAGCTATCATAAGTATTATTAGAAGACAGATTCTTAAGTTTTAAGTGTTAAGTTTTAAGCAAAAGCTGGATTATTGGCGGCATGGTGTCCCTGTACAGTTTCCTCACTGGGCTTACCTGAATTTCGATCAGCCCTGGTGAATCCGGTCCCTGTATTTGCTTAACACTTAAAACTTAACACTTAAAACTATGTTTAATGCATTGCTTGACACTATCCTACCGCCCCGCTGTCTGGCGTGCGGATCGTCCGACCGGATTGTCATGGGGGTGTGCGCCCCCTGTACGGATCGGTTACGCACAATAGCCGGGCCCCTCTGCGATATCTGCGGGGTAGAGCTCGGCACGCCGGGGACTTGCCTGGCCTGTTCGCAAACCAGGCCGCCCTATGATATGCTCAGGGGCGTCTATCGTTTCGAAGGTCTCCTGGTTGACTTGATTCATGCCTTCAAGTATGGGAGAGCAACCACCCTGAAACGGTTTCTGGGATGGACGCTGGCCGAGGCTGTGGCGCAGTGGGGAGTACACGCGGATATCATTACCTTTGTCCCGATGCACTGGACAAAGGTGGTCGAGAGAGGCTATAACCAATCGGCGTTGCTGGCCAAAGAGGTCTGTGCGCGCCGAGGGGTGACCCTGTCCGGCGATGTACTCCGTAAGACACGCAGGACCGCCGCGCAGGCCGGACTGGCGCGCAAAGGGAGGCAGAGGAATGTGGCAGGCGCATTTGCGGCCACCGGGATGCGGGATAAGTCCGTTATGGTTGTCGATGATGTCATCACTACCGCCTCTACGGCCTACGAGGTGGCCGTGGCCTGCAAAAAGGCCGGCGCGGCATCGGTGGCTTTTGTGGGGTTGGGGAGAGTGCTCTGATGCCGAACCGTCGTAAAAAGGATCTGCAATATCTCGAGGAGATACGCATCAGCGATGATCCCATGCCTTGGGAGCAGGGCAGGGAAATCTTATCCGACACCGGTCTGTTTCTCGGTCGCTTCACCGAAGACGACCTCCGGCATCTTATGGAGCGGGTCGGCCTCATGGAATTGATGCGCTCCAAAGGCTATACCGACCTTATCTTCACCCTCACCCGGCAGGATTTTACGTCGCGACTGTATGTGAACTATGGAAGGTCGGGCAAGGAAACGCGCCTGATCGAGCTTATCTTGAGAGAAGGGATCTTCAGGCCCAAGAAGACCTTTATCGAGCGCTATGATTTCCAGGAGGGCCTGACCATGATCCTGGTCGAATGGCTGGCTTTGCAGAATCCCAAAGGCGCCTTCACCCCCGAACGGCCGAAGCTGCCGGGCCAGTCCCATCCCGGGTTGGGGGGGCTGCGCAACATGCAGGAGATGCTCTACACCTTCGGTGAAAAATGCCGCAAGGATGCCATTGTGGACGTGCCGCAGCACTACCATGCCGCCGTCATCTATTCCCGTCTCTACACCAGTATCTACGCGCGTATGTACTCGTTCTTTTCGCCCGTGGACGCCGGTCTTTTCAAGGCCTTGACCCGTGATCTGGATGGCTGGCCGCTGGCTCAAGTTTCGCAGGCCATTGGGCTGGGATGCCTATTCAATACCGTCACCGGTCTCCATGAAACCTGGCGTCCCTCGGAGCAGATCTATCCGGTCACCAAGCGTCTGCACGCCTATTTCGAATCACCCGAGTACCAGGCCATCGTGGAACGCACGGCCGCCAAGGCGAAGTACGCCATCGATTGGGAAAAGTATCAGGGCATGCTGGAACAGGGTGTCCCGGATGATGTCTGAATTCGCTGTGATCGGCCATGGTAAGGTCGGCGGCGCCCTGCTGTCGATCCTGACGCACGCAGGTTTCACGCCCGCCTGGGTGGTGAGTTCCAAGACGTTGCGCGGCAATAGATATCAGGTGCATACCGCGCTTCCCGCACAACCGGAGAATGCCCGCATCGTCTTCATCACCGTTCCGGACGGCCGCATAGAACCCATCGCCCGTGCAATGGCCAGACTCTGGGGTGAGAAGGCCAGCGGCCTTATCGTCTATCACTTAAGCGGCCTATTGACCTCCGAGGCCTTGGGGGACCTGGCCGAAAAAGGGGCCGCCGTGGCCAGCCTGCACCCCCTGCAGTCCATTCTCGATCCCCGCAAGGCCCGCGCGGCCTTCAAAGGCAGCATCTTCACCGTGGAAGGCGATCCCCGCGCCGTGCTGCAGGCGCGTTCGATTGTCGATGCCCTGGGCGGCGAGCTGATGAGCATCGGCAAAGAGGATAAGGTGGTCTATCACACCGCGGCCGCGATTGCCTCGAACTACCTCGTCAGTCTCTTGACCCAATCCGAAACCCTGATGCAGTCCATCGGCCTTGAGCGGCGTCATATCCTGCCCCTGGTAAAGGGGACGCTCGCCAATATCGCGTCCCATGGGAGATCCGCCCTGACCGGCCCGATCAGCAGGGCGGACTGGTCCACGGTGGCCAGGCACGTAAAGGCCCTGGAAGGCGCCTTTCCCGACATCCTGCCTTCTTACATGGCCCTGGGCCGCTATACCTCCAAGCTGGCCGCGCAGCACTGGCCGGCCGATCTGGGGGTAACATCTAAGCTTCTGGACGGGGACGAGCTCGCCCGCAAGGCAGCGCTCATGAAACGGCGCGGTTTGAAAATCGTTTTTACCAACGGCTGCTTCGACATCCTGCATGCCGGCCACGTGGCCTATCTCGCCCAGGCCCGGTCGCTGGGCGACTGCCTGATTCTGGGCCTCAACGCCGACGCTTCGGTGGCGCGCCTCAAAGGGCCCGGGCGGCCGGTCAACGACCAGGCCTCCCGCGCCGCGGTCCTGGCCGGACTTGAGAGCATCGACTATATCAGCATATTCGAGGAAGACACCCCCTACAACCTCATCGCGCGCGTGCGGCCGGATATCCTGGTCAAGGGTGGCGACTGGCGGGTGGAGGATATCGTGGGCGCCGATATCGTTAAGACCGGGGGCGGACACGTTTTGAGCCTGCCTTTCAAGGACGGCCACTCCACGACCTCGATCATCGAAAAGCTCAAGGAATCCTAATCAGACGGACGCCGGGATTTCCCCAATCTTTTTAGAATTCCGGCCTCAAGACCTCGCGATACATCCCCCAGAGAGCCGCCTTGTGCGCTTTGTTAGCGCCGGTTCTTAACCGGCCGCCGGGCTTATGCGTTCCAGAAACCCATCAATGAGTGCGGCAGTCGTCTGCGGCTGTTCCATGGGTATGAGGTGCCCGGCGCCTTGAACCAACGTATAGCTCCCTTGCGGGAACAGGGTGGTGGCCTTTTTGAGATCGATATAGTGCCGGTTCTCGCTGGCCCCGCCCTCTACGACCAGTACCGGACACGGGACGTTCGCAAGGATAGGCCAGGGATCATACAGCATGCCGCCCATGAAGAGGGCCGCCTCGCGCTCGGGCGAACAGGTCAGATTGAGCCCGCCGGTCTGCACTTCCCGCAAGCCATAGCGCACATACAGGTCCAGCATCTCACTATCCCAGTTCTTGAAGAGCGACCTGGATTTCAGATAGGCCAGGGCCTCTTCGCCGCTGTCCCAGTGGTTGCGCCGTTTGATCGACTTGGAGGCCAGGGGATGTTGATCCACGCTCAGCTGGACGCCGTAGAAATCCTCGGGCAGGAAGATGGGCTCGATCAGGATCATGCCGCTGGCTTTCAGGCCGAACGCGCCGGCCGCCAGGGTGATGACCGTGGCGCCCATGGAATGCCCGACCATGAGTGGAGCTTGAAGACCGAGCCGCTCGCAGAAAACCTTGAGGTCCTGGGCCAGGATCATCCAGTTCACGCCGCCCTTGTCCGGCTCGTTCAGGCGATGATCGCAGAAGTAGGGGGCGATCACCCGGTGTGCGGCCGCCAGCTTAAGCGCGATGGGATGCCACAGCCAGGGCAGGAAGCCCGTGGCATGCAGGAGTACGATGGGCGTGCTCTCCGCCAACCCGTCGTACTGGAGATAGGGCAGCTCCACCTCGCCGATGTCCAGAACCAGAACCTGCGGTTGTACGTCTCCAAGCGTCATTCCAAAAACTCCATCGCTGATGGGATACATCATCTGATCTAACAGAAAATACGGTGAAAGCATACCATAAGCATGGCATGATAAAAAGAACCTATCCTAAGCATGATTTTTTATATTGTTGACTCTTTTCGTAGGCGCTAGGATTGTGACGATATGGCACAACGACCCGGGCTCATAACCCTGTTGCGGGCGCTCAACCACCGCAATTACCGTCTCTACTTCGGAGGCCAGGCCGTATCCCTGATCGGCACCTGGATGCAGCAGGTGGCCATGAGCTGGCTGGTCTACCGCCTGACGAATTCAACCATGCTCTTAGGCGTGGTCGGGTTTGCCGCTCAGTTGCCGATTTTCCTCTTTGCCTCTTTGGCCGGTGTGTTCGCGGACCGTCACAACCGTCACCGCATTTTGATCGTCACCCAGTTTTCCTCCATGCTGCAGGGTTTGGCACTGGCCGTGCTCACCTTATCAGGTGTGATCCATGTCTGGCATATCATTTTTTTAAGTATCGTCCTGGGCATGATCAATGCCTTTGACATGCCGGCGCGTCAGTCGTTCATCATCGATATCGTAGAAGACAAGCAAGACCTGGGCAATGCCATTGCATTGAATTCCTTCATATTCAACGGCGCGCGCCTGATCGGCCCATCCATTGCCGGCGTGCTCATCGCACTGGTGGGCGAGGGGCTCTGTTTCCTCATCAACGCAATCAGTTACGCGGCCATTATCGCGGCCTTGCTGGCCATGATCATACCGGCCAAGGTGCGCGCGCAGGAGCAGTCCTCATTCCTCAAAGGATTGTTGGAGGGTTATCGTTATGCCTTACACACCGCGCCCATCCGTTCCATCCTCCTGCACCTGGCGCTCATGAGCTTCATGGGCATGCCCTATGGCGTTCTGATGCCGTACTTCGCCCGCGATGTCCTGCACGGCGGTCCGCATACCCTGGGATTTCTCATGGCCGCCTCCGGCCTCGGCGCCTTAGCGGGGGCGGTTTACCTTGCGTCCCGCCTTTCCATCCGCGGTTTGGACCGGGTGATCGTTTTCGCTTCCATCGTCTTCGGTTTGGGCGCCATCGCCTTCTCTTTTTCGCAGCTCCTGATCCTCTCCATGGTCATGCTGCTTTTCATGGGTTTCGGCCTGATCGTCCAGATGGCCTCCTCCAACACCATCCTGCAAACAATTGTGTCTGAAGACAAACGCGGCCGCGTCATGAGCCTCTACGCCATGGCATTTGCCGGCATGGCGCCTTTCGGCAGCCTCTTCGGCGGATTTTTATCCGCGCATATCGGCCCGCCGCATACCTTGATCATCTGCGGTCTCGCCTGCACGCTGGGCGCGCTTTACTTCGCCTACACTTTCCGGATATCGGGCGCCGCGCCAGGCTTGGGTAAAGAGCAGGCCTGATGCCATTGCTCAATCAGGCCTGCCGTGGAGTTCTTCAGGCTGAGGGCTGGATATACTGTACGAGTCTTGCCCGCCAACCCTCCACAATCGAGCGGTTGGAGGCCCCGGGAAAGAAGCGTCCCGGAGCGAAAAGCGGATATTTCTTGCCGTTTCTGAGCTCTAAGACCAGGGAATAGAAGTTGGCGAGGTTGGACTTTTTCCCCAGATACCCGACGCTCACCTGCATGATATCACTAAAAGCGATGATATGTCGCTTGGTCCCGAAAAGGGTCTTATCCGTAATGCTGATGCGCCGGGTGGCAGGGTCGACGATTACGGTCTGACTGCCCTGCAGCACGACGCCGAGCACGCCGATGACCAGCAGCAGGATGCCTAAGAGAAACCCGGACAGGCTGTTGGTCGGGCCCGGGCCCGTGAAATCATGAAAACCGATTGCCAAGGCCAAACCAACCACCGCGCACCCTACCGCGGAGGCGATCTGCCTGCCGGATTGGCTTTTTGAAATCCATTTTTCCATCTTCATTCTCCCGGAGGGACGTTCCTCATATCTTGCATATGGACCCCACCAAGGGATCTTATCGGCACGCCTGCCGAACCTGCCTTAAGGCCTTGGGAAGGAATCGTCCCGGGCCGGGTCCGGAAAGGTCTCGCCCGCGATCATGTTGCGGCGTGAATCATTGATGCATAAATGTCAAGGGCCTTTAGTTTCGAAGAGAGCTCTTGGACAAGAGCCGCTCATTGGAGAGGGAGGGTGGCATGGCATTCGAGCATGGCGGCGAGCTCCGGCGCCACCAATGCATACCGTTCACCGTTTCTCACCCATGCCGCCCACGCGGTATACGGATTCTTGGAGCGGTTTCTCTGATGTTCAAGATTCATGATCGCCCTTTCGTTTTCCTAAAGAACTCGATCATCCCTAACATCATGAACGCTCTGGTTAGCAATGAAAAAAAAACGACATAGGAGATGAGCAGCGGAATTTCAGCATAGAGTTTCCGAGGGTCACCGCTTCCCCATCCCCAGGCTTGCCAGGCATATTCACCATAGACCTGATGGAGAACAAGATAGACGAGGAGCGAGAGGATGCCTGTTCCGAAGCAGAGCCAGGCACTCCTAAGCATAGTGCGCCGTTTCCTTAGGCTTTGGAATTGATCGCGGCCGATGAAGGTAACCAGGATTACGAAGAGGGTCACTATCGTTGCCATGGTGGTGATCAGATCCGGGGTAAGCTTGTCAAATACGCCACCATCAGTCCCGTATGAACCCATTGGGATCGCATTAAGCAGCATGTTGGAAAGGGGGAAGAAAGCCGAAAAGCCCGCCAGGATACCCCACAGGCTCTTCAAAAAGCTCAGAAACTCTCTGAGTTCCTTTAAAGAGCCCTTGTCGGAATCAGGAACGTTCATACCCTTGTCTGCCTTGCGCTCGTACGGTTGGTCGCACCGTCTAACACCAATATATGTCTCGTTGCCGCGCAGTCAAGAGACCAACGCGCAGGCGTGGTGTATTTTTTCGAGATGGTATGCTAGGGTGGAAGGCAGCTGATGAACACTATATCCAGGCAAACCATCATCATCCTCCTGCTGATCGTGGTCAACGGCATCTTCGCGCTGGCCGAGGTGGCGGTGGTGGCCTCGCGCAAGACCCGGCTCAAGCAGCTGGCCGAGGATGGCGACTCCAAGGCCCGGACCGCCCTTGAGCTGGCTGAGTCGCCCAATCGTTTTTTGTCGACCGTGCAGGTCGGGATCACGCTGATCGGGGTCCTGGCCGGGGCCTTCGGCGGCGCGACCCTGTCCGAGGAGATCGCCGTATATATGCGCAGGGTTCCCGTCTTGTCCGGCCATGCCGATTCCATCAGCTTAGGTATCGTGGTGTTCGCCATCACCTACCTGTCTTTGGTCATCGGCGAGCTCGTGCCCAAGCGAATCGCCCTGCACAACCCGGAACGCGTCGCCGCGCTCATCGCCGCGCCCATGCAGAGGCTTTCCCGACTGGCCGCTCCCCTTGTGGCCGTGCTCAGCTACTCGACCGACGCGGTGCTCGGTCTCATCGGACTGCGGACCTTAAAGGAGCCGTTGATAACCGAGCGGGAGATCACGGGCATGATCGAGCAGGGCGCCTTAGCCGGGATCTTCGCCCCGGCCGAGCATACCATGGTCAAGCGCGTGTTCCGTCTGGGGGACCGCACCGTGGGTTCGCTCATGACCCTCAGGCAGGATATCATGTGGCTCGATCTGGACGACGCCCAAGAGGACAACCTGAAGAAACTGTCTTTGAGCGCCTACTCGCGCGTACCGGTGTGCCGGGGGGCTCTGGACAACGTGGCCGGGATCCTGAGGGTCAAGGACCTCTTGCGGCAACACCTGGCCTGCGCCCAACCGGATATCGAGGGCCTGATGCTGGAACCCGTGTTCGTGCCGGAAAGCCTGCCGGCCCTGAAGCTCTTGGAAAAGCTCAAGGAGGAGCGCACCCACATCGTCATCGTGGTCGATGAGTACGGCAGCGTCAAAGGCCTCGTGACGCTCAACGACATCCTGGAGGCCATCGTGGGAGAGCTGCCCTCCCTGGACGAGTCCGACGAAACGTACGCGGTGCGCCGTGAGGACGGCTCCTGGCTGCTCGACGGGATGCTGCCCATGGACGAGTTCAAGGATCTGCTCGGTCTCGGAGGGTTTAAGGAGGAGGAATCGGGGAGATTCCTCACCTTGAGCGGCTACGTCTTCACGAAAATGGGTCGCATCCCCGCGGCCGGAGATCGGTTCGAGAGTGACGGACTGCGGTTCGAGATCATGGATATGGACGGCAACCGTATCGACAAGATCCTGGTTTCGCCGCTGGCACCGGGAAATGATAATCATAAGGACGGGCATGCATAGGCCCCTCATTCGATGCCATGAAAGGAGACCGTATGGCTGTAAGGATGCCATTGCCGGAGATCGAGAGTCTGACCCCCGAGGTCAGAGACACGCTCAAGGCCTTCCCGCTCAACGTTTTTCTCATGGCGGCCAATGCCCCGGCGAGCCTCAAGGGTCTGGCACAATTGGCCCGCTCGATCCTGTTCGAGAGCGCGTTTGACCCTAAAAAACGTGAAATCGCCGTACTGCGCGTGGCCCACGTGACGCATGCGCTCTACGAATGGACGCACCATGTCGAGCTGGCCACGTTTCTAGGGCTTACGGAGCAGGAGATCGAATGCATCAGGTTCGAGGACCCGGTGAGTTCACTGGGCGAAGAGGGCAACCTCCTGTGCCGGGTGGCCGATGAAATCAGCCGGGACGTGAGATTGAGCGACGAGGCGTTCGGGCTCGTGCTTAAGCGCTACGGGGCGCACCAGGCCACCGAACTCATCCTGTGCGTCAGCTATTTCAACTTCTTAAGCCGCTTCCTGGAATCCACGCGCGTGGAGCTCGAAGACCAGGCCGCCTACGAGCGGCTCAGAAAGATCACTTGAAAACGGAACGGCCGCGACATCCGCCAGGGGAGTTCGAACAGCGCTTGCATGCACCGAGCCCCCGCGCTATAGGAAAAAAAACGCTCGACAGGAGGTAGCATGTTCCCTGAAAACAGGCCCAGAAGGCTCAGACGCACCGCCGGCCTACGCCGCATGGTGCGCGAAACGATAGTGGCGCCGGATGACCTGATCTACCCGCTCTTCATCAGGGAAGGCCGTTCCATCAAGGAGACGCTTGCCGCCATGCCGGGCCAGATGCGCTACTCGCCCGACACGGTGGCGGCCGCCGCCAGCCAGATTGCGGCGTTAGGCATCCCGGCCGTGCTGCTCTTCGGCATCCCGGAGAAGAAGGATGCCTTCGGTACCCAGGCGCACCGCCGCGACGGCGTGGTGCAGCGCGCCGTGCAGGAGATCAAGCGTGCCTGTCCGGACCTGATCGTGATTACGGATGTGTGTCTGTGCGAATATACCGACCATGGCCACTGCGGCATCTTGGATGAGACCGGGCGGGTGTCCAACGACGACACCCTGGAGGTGCTCGCCAAGGTGGCTGTTTCGCATGCCAAGTCCGGGGCCGACATGGTGGCGCCCTCGGACATGATGGACGGCCGGGTAGGGATTATCCGCGAGGCCCTGGACGAGGGCGGCTACGAACAGACCCCCATCCTGAGCTATGCCGTGAAGTATGCCTCGGCCTTTTACGGGCCTTTCCGCGAAGCGGCCGGTTCGACCCCGTCCTTCGGCGACCGCAAGGCCTACCAGATGGACCCGGCCAACGTGCGCGAGGCCCTACGCGAGGCCGCGCTGGATGTCGAGGAGGGCGCGGACATCATCATGGTCAAGCCGGCGCTGCCGTACCTGGATGTCATCCGCACCTTGGCCGATGAGTTCGACGAGCCCCTGTGCGCTTATCAGGTTTCGGGCGAATACGCCATGATCAAGGCCGCCGCGGCCGCGGGATGGCTGGACGAGGACCGTGCTATCCTGGAGAGCATCACGGCCGTCAAGCGCGCCGGCGCCGACATGATCATCAGCTACTTTGCCCCGCGCATCGTCGAGCTCTTATGATGAAGGCCCCCTTCATCCTGGCTTGGGAGCTGACCAGGGCCTGCAACCTGGAGTGCCTGCACTGCCGCGCAGTGGCCACGCCCGAGCGCGACCCGGCCGAGCTGACCACGGACCAGGGTCGCCGGCTCTTAGGCGACCTGGCCGCCCTGGGCACCAAGATGGTGATCCTCTCGGGGGGCGAGGCCCTGATGCGGCCTGACGTCCTGGATCTGGCACGCTACGGGGCACAGGCGGGACTGCGCATGACCCTGGCCACCAACGGCGCCTTGGCCACACCCGAGGTTGCACGCGCGATTGAAGCCTCCGGCATCGTGCGGGTATCGGTCAGCCTCGACGGAGTTACGCCCGAGGTGCATGATACGCTGCGCGGGCGGCCGGGCGCGTTCGAGCTGGCCTTATCCGGCATCGAAAACCTCATCCGCGCCGGGGTCCAGGTGCAGGTCAACACCACCGTGGCGGCCATGAACGTCGATCAGATGGAGGCCTTCCCGGCCTTCATCAAGTCGCTCAAGGCCATGGCCTGGCACGTGTTCTTCCTGGTGCCCACCGGCCGGGGACATGACCTGGCGCCCGCTACGATCCAGGAGTATCGTGCCATGTTGGAGGGTTTCCATAAGCTCTATGCCCAGGGCGGCATCGAATGCAAGGCCACCTGCGCGCCCCAGTTCTACCGCATGCTCTCCGAGGCCGGACAACCGGTCAGGACCAAGGGCTGCCTGGCGGGCGACGGTTTCGGGTTCGTATCATCGATCGGCGAGGTCCAGCCCTGCGGTTTCCTGGCGCTTGCCTGCGGGAATGTGAAGGAACAACCGTTCGAGGAGATCTGGAGAACTGCGCCGGATTTGGTACGGCTGCGGCAGGCCAAGGATTTGAGCGGCAAATGCGGCCGTTGCACCTATCAAGCCGTGTGCGGCGGCTGCCGGGCGCGGGCCTTCGAGATTCTGGGCGACAGCATGGCGACCGACCCGATCTGCTGGTTTGGCGATGGACAAGCACGATAAGGCGATTCTAACCAGGGTGAGCGCGGCCTTCCCTCTTGTACCCAGGCCGTATGCGCTCCTGGCCGGTGAGCTGGGTTTAAGCGAGGACGAGGTGATCGCGCGGGTGCGGGCCTTAAAGGGCGGCGGGACGATCCGCCGTATCGGGGCCACCATCGACCCGCGGGCCGTGGCGTGGTACTCGACGCTGTGCGCCGTAAACGTGCCCGAATCCCGGATTGAAGAGTATGCGCAGGTAGTGAATGCCTTTGAGGAAGTGACCCACAACTATGTGCGCTCGGGCGTCCCCAATTGCTGGTTCACCATCATTGCGCCGGATAAGGCGCGGGCGGATGAGATCATGGGTTTGATCCGATCCGCCCTGGATTTGCCCGTCCTCGAACTCCCGGCCACCCGGGTGTTCAAGATCGGGGTGCGTTTCAGCCTGTCTGACGACTAGTTATTTCTTTTTGAAGAGCTTAGAGAAGATCCCTTCCTCGCCGCGGTTTTTGATGTCCTTGGCAAGCTCTTCCTCATACCCCACCGTGGCGGCCAGGATGGCCCGGTCGAAGAACAGCACGATGCGGTTGTTCAGCTCCAGGCTTTTTGAGAGCTCATAGGAAGAATCCAGGAAGTGCTTCTCGAGCAGGTAGAGCCAGAGGTGCCGCTTGATCAACATCAGGAACATGATCACCTCGTGCAGCGGGATCTCGTCATGAAAACGCCGGCGGCCGAGGTCGGTGTAGAACTTGGACGTCTCGTCCTTGGGGGTGGCCCGATCGAGCCAGTGGCTCAATCCGCGGTACACATCCAAGACGCGTTCATGCAGGAATTCTTCACTGAACTTCTTGTGGTACTCGGTCTCGCCCCTTTTGAGAAGGTCTTTGACCACGCGTTTTGACAGCTCATCCGCATCCGTCTTGATCAGCTCCATAATTTTCAGGTATATCATAGCAATTCGCTCCTTCCTCATGAGTTTGCGTAGCATTGAGGCTGGACCCCACATATATACTATAATGATTTTGATGCATGAGCGCAATATAAAGTTCCGCCCGTTCCCGTGAAGATAAAAAATTGACACCGCCAAAAGGCTATGGCACATGCAGGTAAGCATCTGGTCAAATCATAACACGTGGGGTGAGGTATGTCGGAGATCGTACGCTTCGGGGTTTCGCTCGATAATCGCCTGTTGGACAAGTTCGACCGACTGATCGAGAAACGCAGCTACACCAACCGCTCCGAGGCCCTGCGCGATCTCATCCGCCAGGAGCTGGTCAAGGAGGAATGGGAGCAGGGCCAGACGGTGGCCGGGGCCATCACCTATATCTACGATCACCACCAGCGCGATCTCTTGAACAAGCTGACCGGGCTTCAACATGATCATCAAGAAATCATCCTTTCCACCCAGCACATCCACCTCGACCACGACAACTGTCTGGAGATCGTGGCGGTCAAGGGCATGGCCAAAGCGGTGCAGGACCTGGCCTTTGCCTTGCGCTCCATCAAAGGCGTGCGCCACGGCACGCTCAGTATGACCAGCACGGGCAAGGACATCGAGTAGACCGAGCGCCGGCTTAAGCCCTTGCAAATGGCGCTTACGCCAAAACCGGCCCTGGTTTCATCGTAACACGCGCGGATATATTATAATTTGAGAATGGCATAATAATGGTAAATGTGCTACTGTCGTCTCCATAAAGGAGGACGACACTATGCATATCCCGGATGGTTATCTGTCTCCGCAGACCTATGTGCCCTTTTACGCGGTTATCATTCCCTATCTGGGTTTTGCCGCCCGCAAGGTGAGTAAATCCATCCGTTCCCGACAGGTCCCGCTCTTGGCATTGGGCGCGGCCTTCTCATTCGTGATTATGATGTTTAATGTGCCCATCCCGGGTGGCACGACTGGACACGCCGTGGGCGGGGTCATTGTCGCCATTCTGTTGGGGCCCTGGGCCGCCAGCATTGCCGTCTCCATTGCGCTCATTGTCCAGGCCCTCCTCTTCGGAGATGGCGGCATAACCGCCATCGGCGCCAACTGTTTCAATATGGGCGTGGTTATCCCCTTTGTCGGGTACTATGTCTACCAACTCATTTCCGGCAATTCCGCCATTTCCTCCGCGCGACGCTGGGTGGCGGGTGCCGTTGCCGGTTATGTGGGCCTGAATGTGGCCGCCGTTATTGCCGGAATTGAATTCGGTATCCAACCATTGATCGCCCACGCCCAGGACGGCCATCCGCTCTATGCCCCTTATTCTCTTTCGGTGGCTGTCCCGGCCATGGCGATTGAACACCTGATCCTTTTCGGCCTGGTCGAGGCATTGGTCACGGCCCTGATCATAAAATATCTCCAGAAGGCCGACCCTGATCTCTTGGCTGCTTACGGAGGTGCCAAATGAGCAAAGAAATGTCCACGATCAATAAATTGTGGCTGGGACTGTGTGTGCTTGCCCTCCTATCTCCCATCGGCCTCATCCTGCCGGATAAGTTCAAGGCGGGTTCCGCCTGGGGCGAATGGGGGTCGGAAGAGATTCAAGCCATGGTGGGGTACATCCCCCAGGGTATGCAGAAAGTGGCCGATCTCTGGCACGCTCCCTTGCCCGATTATGCCTTCCAGGGCTGGGACCAAATGGGTCTGGGCATGCTCAGCCTGGCCTATATCGTTTCGGCCGTGCTAGGAATTGCCATTATCGTTGCCGTAACTATGCTTTTGGGCAAACTCGTGCGGCAGAAGGATTAAATGATTCCTGATTGGCTCACACAGGAAGCGATCTCGATTCCGGGTCCGGTTGCATCGCACGTGGGCCGGCCTGGTTTTGTGGATAGGACCATCGATCATGCCGCGCATATTCTGAGGGATACGCTCATCTCCGAGGCGGTTGCAAAACGCCGCGGTCTCTTGCAGGCCTTGGACCCTCGCATAAAACTGATCAGCATCCTGGCCTTGATTGTCTGCGTAAGCATCCTGCGATCTCCCGTGACCATCTGGGGGGTATATGGTTGTACGCTTCTGCTGGCCGGGGCTTCGTGCGTGCCGCTGCTCTTTTTCATCAAACGCGTCTGGCTTTTTATCCCCTTGTTTTCGGCCGTCATCGTCATCCCGGCCCTGTTCAATCTGGTCACCCCCGGCGAACCGCTGTGCACGGTATTCCATTTGGCGCGCAGCTATGACTACGGCCCCTATCATATACCCGCTACCATTACCGTTACCCGGCAGGGTGTGCTGTGCGCCGTAACGTTCATTGGTCGGGTGTCGGCTTCGGTCTCCTTGGCGGTCCTGCTCACCCTGACAACCCTATGGAGCACGCTGCTCCAGGCCCTTGGCGTTCTGCGTGTGCCCCAGATCTTTATCCTTATCCTGGGTATGGCGTACCGCTACATAATCCTGCTGGTGAATACCGTACGTGACATTCATATCGCCCGCAAAAGCAGGACGGTCCGTTACGGTTCCACCACATTCGAACAGCGCTGGGTCGCCTCGCGTATGGGATATGTCTTTAAGAAAACCTACACCATGAGTCAGGATGTACACAACGCCATGTTATCCCGTGGATTTTCGGGGCAGGCCAAGACACTCATGGTTTTTAAAACCCACGACTACGATTACGCCTGGTGTTTCCTGGTAGCCGTCTTCTGTACGGGATCAATCATTATCGACCATATCATGCTGAGGTAGGGCTGCTTGCAAGCATGGTGAATGAGGCACATATGCATTCCATCTACCAACTCTCGGATGTCGGCTATAGGTACCATGCCTCTATCCCGGCCCTCTCAAAGATCAACCTCACGATCCAACCCGGCGAGTCACTGTCTATATTGGGGGCCAACGGTTCCGGTAAATCAACCCTCCTGCATCTCCTGGACGGTCTGATATTCCCTACCGCAGGGACCATGACGGCCTTTGGCGAAGTTTTGACCGAAGAGAAACTTGAAACAAATGCTTTTCGCCGTTTTTTCAGAAGCAGGGTAGGCTTCGTTTTCCAGAACCCCGACATTCAACTCTTCTGTCCGACCGTCTTCGATGAGGTCGCTTTTGGTCCCTTACAGCTCGATCTGCCGGCGGGAGAAGTTCTGCGCCGGGTGGATGATGTCCTCAATATGCTCGGGATCACGGCCCTGAAGGATCGGACCCCCAGTCAACTCTCAGGCGGGGAGAAGAAGCGCGTGGCCATTGCCTCAGTTCTATCGCTCAATCCCCAGGTGTTGCTCCTGGATGAGCCGACCAATTCCTTGGACCTGCGCACGCGCCACTGGTTGATCGGACTGATCAGTGAACTCAAGCAGGCTGGTAAGACCATTATTACCACCACGCATGATATCTCCATTATTGATAAGATCTCCGCACGCGTACTGGTCATGGATGAGGACCATACCCTGGCCGCTGACGGAGATCCAGCGGCGATTATTAGCAATCATGAACTTTTGCACCGGGCGAATATCATCCACGAACATGAAACCGGATTACCCGGACATGCCCACCTCCAGGATGAGGCCAATCACGGGAAAAAGGTTGTCAATTTGGCGCTGGCCTCAAAGCACGATAAAAAATAAAGTCTGTTCTTTATGCCGCCTTAGAGATCTGGTCAGAAACCCGGATGGTAGAATACCACTGATCGGCTTTGGGCTGAGGCGAGAGAGCGTTCGGCAATTGTGGCCGCATTGAGTTGACGAAAGTCTTGACCAGTCCGTGCGGAATGACATGGGAAAAATCCACAGCCCCCGATCGGCCGCAAGTCGCCGTTGGACCAAGCCGCGAGATCTTTGCCGATGAGCGGCCTCTGCTGGACAACTATCTTGGAGAGCCTTTGTTGCGTAGGCAGGGCGTTCAGAACGACGCGGATGTGACTCTGAACCCGAGGGCCGCCAAGTCGGGTTCGGTTGAGCAGTCATGCCCCCTTTGTTCTAAGGGCGGGATGATCGCGTGGCCGGTTATGGGCCGAGAGACGAAGAGCGGGAATTGGTGCTGCAGCGCGTTGACGATTTGTTTCACCACTTCGCGTTTATCGGGCGCCAGGGAGTAATAAACCTTGTGCCCCTGCCTCCTGCAGGCCAGGATTCCGGCCCGCCGGAGGTCCGCTAGGGCATGCGAGGTGTCCGATTGCCGCAGGTGGAGCTTCTCGACCATTTGAGAAACGCAGAGTTCTTCGTGACGGGTCAGGAGCACCACAATGTGCAACCGTCGATATTCCGCCAGCACCCTTAAAAAATCCAGAGATCGATGCATGCAGGGGGCCTCGTATCTTTGCATTGATCAACTCCGATCGGTGAGGGCGACAATCTCACCCTGGACCCACAAGGGCGCAACCTCGGCCGCCTCCTCGTAGGGGATGCGGCCGTGCAGGAACATGGCCTTGAAATCATCGAACATATAGATGCCCAGGAAGATGTGCACCAGCAGGAACAGGGTCAAGAAGAGGCCCGCGATCAGGTGGATATCGCCGAAGGCCTTGGCCAGGGCGTGCGGGATGACATGCGGAAACAGCCACAGGCTCAGGCCCGTTCCGATCAGCAGGATGCCGCCGACCAGGATGCAGGCGCCGAAGAGCTTCTGCCCGGAATTGTATTTGCCCATGGGCGGCACCGGCACCTTCTTGCGCAGCAGAAACTTCTGCGGGTACCCGCCCAGGACCGCGAACCATTTGACATCGTTCAGGCCGAAGGTGAAGGCGCGCTTGGTAAACAGCACCACGCGGTCCAGGGCCAAGACGAAGAACGCCGCGGCGTCCAGCGTCAGGACCATCCCGGCGATTACGTGCACGCGCATCAGCAGATTCATGGCTGCTTCGCTGAAGGGTTTTAGAAACAACGCGACCCCGGTGGCCGCCAGGGGGATAAAGCTTAAGACCAGAAAGTAATGGAACATCCTGACCCGCAAGGGGTGTTTCAAGATAGCGGCATGTGTGGACATAGAACGATCTCCTTTGCTATCATCAGGCCATGGCCCGGCTGCGATCGATGTAACGGGTGTGCAGCAGTTCTTCCGAGACCTCGCTCAACGGGTTCCCCAGGAAGTCTTGATACAGTCTCGATACGCCCTGGTTGGCGTGGCTGACGCGAACCTTGGCGTTGGTATCGTCTTTGTACAACCCAGCCGTGCGGGCGCGGATGTAATCGTTGCGTTTGACCGCCATGCGTCTGACCACCGCCGCCGGCAGGGCGGTCAAGGCGATGAGCGCCCCGCTGATGGACAGAAACTCGCGGCGCGACACGCTCATGGGATTTTCAATGTATTGATACTCTTCGGCACTCATGGTTTTCTCCTCTCTATTTGCGAAGACGATCGTTATTTCCAGGCCAGCAGGGGCGACATGGCGCCCAGCCATCCGCTGCCGACGGCCGGGATGGGCTGGCCGCCGCCGTTGATGCACCCGCCCGGGCAGTTCATGACCTCGATGAAATGGTAGGGCGAACGCCCGGACAGGATCTCATCCAGCACGGGCGTGATGTTTTCGCGCAGCCCGTGGACGACCGCCACATTGACGGTGGCCTCCTTTTTGAACTTCGTGTCCAGAAGGGTTACCGAGGCGGTCTTCACGCCTTTCAAGCCGCGTACCGGCTTGAATTCCAGCGGCGCAAGCTCCTCGCCGGTCAGCACGGCGTGCACGGTGCGCACGGCCGCCTCCATCACGCCGCCGGTATTGCCGAAGATCGTGCCCGCGCCGCTGTACTGGGCCAGGATGCTCTCGTCGGCCGCCTCCGGCGTCTTGGCCAGATCGATGCCCATCTCCTTGAGCAATCGGGCCAGGTCGCGCGTGGTCAGTACCGCGTCGATATCGGGGTAGGGCGTGCCGGAACCGGCTCCCTGCTCTTTGCTTGCATGGGCAAAGGCGCTGCGGAACTCGGGGCGGCTGGCCTCGAACTTCTTAGCCGTGCAGGGCATGACGCCCACGGTGTAGACGTTTGCGGGCCTCACGCTCCAAACCTTGGCGGCGCCGTAGGTTTTGGCCACGGCGCCGGCCATCTGCTGCGGCGATTTGGCCGAGGAAAGATGGGGGATCAGCGACGGGTAATTGAGCTCGACATATCGCACCCAGGCCGGGCAACAGGAGGTGAACTGAGGCAGGGGTCCGGGCTTGTGTCCGGGAATCTCATCGCCGAACACCGCGGCGCGGACGCGGTGAATGAACTCCGTGCCCTCCTCCATGATGGTCAGGTCGGCGGCATAGTTGTTGTCGAAGATCATGAACCCGGCCTTGTGCATGGCCCCGTACATGCGCCGCGTCGCCAAAGAACCGGGGGGCATGCCGAATTCCTCGCCGATGGCAACCCGTACGGCCGGGGCGATGATGCCCACCACCGTCGTGTTGGGGTCTTTGAGCTTGGATACCACGGTGTTCACGGCATCCACCATCTCGTACGGGGCGCCGAAGGGGCAGTTGATCAGGCACTGCCCGCAATTAATGCACTTGGCGGCATCGATCGTATGCACGGCCCCGAACATGCCGGAGATGGCCTTGGTGGCGCAATGGCGCTTGCAGGTATCGCAGCCCTTGCAGCGGTGCGCGTCAATGATGATGATGCCCGGGACCTCGCCTGCCTGAAAGGTTTTTGTGATCTGTTCCAATGACCCTACCTCCTCGAGTTAAATCTCTCCATCGGAGAATAGGTCATAAAGTAGCACTAAATAAAAAAACGTGCTACAAAAAAATAACTCCTTTGAGTTTTTAATTCCTTGCAATGCTTATACCTGAGTCTTGAACGCCCCCAGTTGTCTGTCGGATGCTTCCGGAGAGGCATCCCAGTGGATGTTTTTCTTTTTCAGGTATTCAATAAGATCGGCCTCGTGGTCGTGCGTGTGCGGCGTCTCCTCTTCCCTGCCGCAGCAGCACTCGATGCCGATCTGCACCAGCCTGGTGTCCGATCCAATACACATATGCAACCTCCTTTCTCAATATTTTCTGCATCGCGGAATGCGGTGGTAATAGCACAATAAATATATACGTGCTACCATATACCGCGGGCATGTCTTCGAAGTACGTCTTCTAAATAATATGTCTCCGAAAAATATTGACCTCGTTTTAACGTGTTGACGGATGAGCGGATATCGGCTTAAATAAAAAATGCGCTTCAAGAAACGGAAGACGGTGCAAATCCGTCGCGGACGCGCCACTGTAACCGACGCATACCTGCCGTAACCACTGCGGTAACCCCGCGGGAAGGTCCGGCGCCACAGGGTCGGAAGCCAGGAGACGCCTTGAAAGCGCGGGGCACGACTGTCTCGCGGTCAGACAGGCATGCGGAGTGGTGGGTATACCTGCGGACTTTTGCCGGAAAGCGCCGGGTCATCCCCTCTGTTTGTCACCCTTGCGAGCCGTCTCTGCCAAAAATAAACGCGAAGGCAAGAAAGGAGTGACAAAAAATGAAAACACACATCTTGGGATTCCCGAGAATCGGCGCAGGCCGCGAGCTGAAGGACGCCTTGGAGGCCTACTGGAAGGGCTCGTTCTCGCATAATGGCCTTGAAACCGTCTGCCGTTCTCTCAGGCAGAGACATTGGGCGATTCAGAAAAAGGCCGGCCTGTCGTTCGTTGCCACCGGCGATTTCTCCCTCTACGACCATGTCCTGGATATCACGGCCATGCTCGGCGCCGTTCCGGAGCGCTTCGGCGAGAGGGGGGAGACCGTGGACGCCGATACCTACTTTGCCATGGCACGAGGCGACAGTTCGCGGAACATCCCGGCCATGGAGATGACCAAGTGGTTCAACACCAATTACCATTACATCGTGCCGGAAATTTCCAAGTCTTTGGCCCCGAGGCTTTCCCGCCGCAAGATCCTTGAGGAAACCAGCGAGGCCATCGAGGCGGGGTATGCGCCCAAACCAGTCCTGCTCGGACCGATCACCTACCTCTCCTTAAGCAAGGGTGTGGACGGTTTCGATAGCTGGGAGAAATGCGGGGAAATCGTCGCGGTATATGCCGAGGTCGTCGCCGAACTCGGCGCCGTGTGCGATTGGATACAGATGGATGAGCCGATCCTGTGCGCGGACATGTGCCGGCAGGCCCGCGACTTTTTCCTTACGGCATACCAAACGCTGAACCAGGCCACCGGAAAGGCAAGGCTGCTCCTGGCCACATATTTCGACATCCTGGACGAGGACCTCGACCTGGCGCTGGCCTCCGGCTGCGCCGGGCTCCATGTCGACCTGGTCCACGGTCGGGGTCAACTTGAACGCGTGCTTGACCGGCTCCCGGCAAACATGGTCTTGTCCGCAGGGGTCGTGAACGGACGCAATATCTGGAGGACCGATCTGTCGGAGGCGCTGGATGTGCTGCGGAAGATCCGCGACCGGATCGGAGAGAAGCGCCTCATGGTCGGCTCCAGTTGTTCTCTGCTCCATGCGCCCGTGGACCTGGAGGCCGAGCCGACCCTGGACGCCGAATTGAAGAGCTGGATGGCCTTTGCCGCGCAGAAATGCGGGGAAGTCGCCGTACTTGGCGATATCCTTCAAGGGCGAGACTTTGCCGCCCGGGTCGAGCCCAGCGCCGAGGCCGTCCGCTCCCGGCGCGCGAGCTCCCGGGTGATCGACGCGCGGGTGCGCCGACGCTGCGAGCGGATCGCCCCTGAGATGCTCTGCCGCAAAAGCCCCTACCCGGAGCGAAAGAAGGCGCAGTCCTGGCTCGATCTGCCGCTCTTCCCGACCACCACGATCGGGTCGTTTCCCCAGACGGCACAGATCCGGGCCCAGCGCAAGCGCTTCAAGGACCAGGCGATCTCCGGGGACGAGTACCGGGCCTTCCTGGAGGACACCATCCGTGCCACGATCGAAAAGCAGGAGGAGCTGGGATTGGATGTCCTGGTGCACGGCGAGCCCGAACGCAACGACATGGTGGAATACTTCGGGCAGCAACTCGCCGGTTTTTGCTTTACCGCCAACGGCTGGGTGCAGAGCTACGGCAGCCGCTGCGTGAAGCCGCCCATCATCTTTGGCGACGTGTCCCGTCCGGCCCCCATGACCGTGGAGTGGATCTCCTATGCCCAGTCGCTGACGAGCAAGCCCATGAAAGGCATGCTGACCGGGCCGGGGACGATTCTGTGCTGGAGCTTTGTGCGCGACGATCTGGAGCGCGCCGAGGTCTGCAAGCAGATCGCCCTGGCCATCCGGGACGAGGTGGCGGATCTTCAAGCGGCCGGCATACGGATCATTCAGATCGACGAGGCCGCGTTCAGCGAGGGCATGCCCATCAAGCAGAAAGACCGGGAGGCCTACCTGCGCTGGGCCGTAGATGCCTTCCGGCTTGCGACCGCGGTAGTGGATGACGCCACGCAAATCCATAGCCACATGTGCTACAGCGAGTTCAACGATATCATCCATTCCATCGCCGAGATGGACGCCGACGTGATCAGCATCGAATCCTCCCGCAGCAAGATGGAGCTGCTGGAGGCCTTCGGCGATTTCGAGTACCCCAACGAGATCGGGCCAGGCGTGTACGACATCCACAGCCCGCGCGTTCCGAGTAAGGAAGAAATCAAGGGACTGCTGGAGAAGGCACTCAGGTCCGTGCCCAAGGAGCGCCTGTGGGTCAATCCGGATTGCGGCCTCAAGACCCGCGATTGGCCCGAGGTGGTCGATTCCCTGCGGAACATGGTCACGGCTGCGCGGATTCTAAGGTCTGCTTCCGCAGACGAACGTTAAGCGGTTACGGAGGATGGTAATGATTTGTCTACAACAACGAGGCGCTCGGATATGAAAAAAATAATGAGTGAGTTGAGATATTGGGGCATTATGGCCCTTTTAGGGCTTGTCCGCATTATTCCCAACCCCGTGGCTGTTTTGATAGGTAAATCCCTGGGGGCGCTGGTCTGGGCCGTATACCCCCCGTTCCGCCGTGTGTCCGACATGCAGATGCAGGCGGCTTTGGGTGGTGATTATCACTGGTCGCTCAGCCTGGAGATGGCCATGCACATCGGACGAATCCCGGTGGATGTGATCAAATGCCTCCACATGCAGGAAGAAGACCTCTGGCGCAGGATCGAATTCGTCGGACTGGAACATATGAACTCGGCGTTGGCCAGCGGCCGCGGCGTTATGTGCGTCTCGGCCCATATCGGCAATTGGGAGCTGATCGGCCACATGCCCAATTACATCAAGCAGGATTTCCACGTCCTTATGAATATCCGAAGCGATACGCGCATGGAATCTATCGTCAGGCATGTGCGCGGCAGGCTGCCCGGATTTATTATCGAACCTCCGCGCGGCGGTATGGTCTCAAAGTCGATCGGTATTCTGCGTGATGGCCGCCATGTAGGTCTTATGGTAGATATACGGGGCAAACACGGTATGCGCATTTTTTGCAATGTTCTCGGACTTCCCGCCCCGACAAGTCCGGCACCCGCGCTCATCGCCCTCAAAGGAGATGCCATCGTGGTTCCGGTACACGCATTGACCAAGGGAAATTCCTTCCAGATCATCTTCGATGTCCCTATTGATACCCGCGACTACGGCGGGGGCGAGGATGTCCCGGATAAACTCACCGAATGCTGGAAATCAGAGCCGGTCATGCGCCTGAGTGCTCGCCTCCAGGACTGGGTGAGCGGCATCGTCAGCGCGCACCCTACGCAATGGATTTGGCTATACAGCCGCTGGGTACGGCGCTCGGATATCCGCCGTTTGATCCGTAACGGTAAAGATTTCCACGAACACCTTCTCAATGAACAGGCGCTTTTCCTTAATGAACACGTGCTTCGATAAAGAGATTAATGTTTATCTCTCGGAGATAGTCCATGCAGGTAAAAGAGATTCTAGAGCATACCAAGATCACCTTCAGTTTTGAGTTCTTTCCCCCCAAGACGGACAAGGGGTGGGAGAATCTTTTCCACAATATCGCTTCATTGCGGGCCCTGGCGCCGTCCTGGGTAAGCGTCACCTGCGGCACCGGCGGCTCCACGCGCGAGAACACCCATCAACTGGTCATGCGCATCGAGCGCGAGACGGACCTGAGCGTGGTGGCCCACCTGGTCTGCGCGGGCAGCACGCGCACCGAGATCCATGCCTTGCTTCAGCGGTACGCGGCGCAGGGCATTGACAACATCTTGGCACTGCGGGGCGACGGCCCCGCCCCGTCATCCGGAAACCTCACACCCGCCGGGTTTGCCCATGCGGTCGATCTGGTGGCCTATATCAAAAAACATTTTCCGCACATGTGCGTGGGCGTGGCAGGTTTTCCGGAAGGCCACCCCGACACGCCCAACCGGCTCAAGGAGATCGATTACCTCAAGGCCAAGGTCGACGCCGGCGCGGACTATATCATCACCCAGCTCTTTTTCGACAACCGCGATTTCTATGATTTCCGGGAGCGCTGCGAACTGGTCGGTATCAAGGCGCCGATTATCGCCGGGATTATGCCGGTACTCTCCCAGGCGGGCATGCTGAAGATCGCGGAACTTGCCCTGGGAGCGCGCATTCCAGCCCGTCTGATCAAGGCGGTGGCGCGCGCGGACACGGACGATCATGTGGGAAAGGTCGGCGCCCACTGGGCCACGGAACAGGTGCGCGACCTGATCGACAATCAGGCGCGGGGCATCCATTTCTATACCTTGAACACGGCCCGCGCCACGCTCAAGATTTATGAAAACCTGGGGGTAGCGGATTCATGCCGGCTCAGGGATGCATGAAAGTCGCCATTATCGCGCCGCCCTATCCCCTTGAGGAGGCACCTTCGCCGCCCCTGGGCGTGAGCTATGTTGCCGCGGCCTGCGAAAGCGCGGGCTGCGATGTGCGCATCTTCGACTATATCGTGCGTGGGTACACCAGGGAGAAGATCGCCGCCGAACTCGACGCCTTCGCTCCGGATGTGGTGGGCTCCACGTCGGTCACCATGAATTTCAAGTACGCGGCCGCTATCATGCAAGATGTCAAACGCCATAATCCGGACATCATCGCCATGATGGGCGGTCCGCATGTCTCCTACGATTGGGCCGATACTTTGAAAAAATATCCGGAGATCGACCTCATTGTGGTGGGGGAAGGCGAGGAGACCCTGCGTGAGCTCCTGCCGGTCATCCACGAGCGGGACGCATGGCCGGGCATCAAGGGCATCGTCTTCCGCCAGGACGGGCAGGCCCATTTCACCGGGCCGCGCGATCTGATCCATAACCTCGACACGCTGCCCGCGCCGGCGCGGCACCTCCTGCCGGTCTCGCGCTATCTGGCGCTGGGTTTTCCGGTCAGCATCATAACCTCGCGCGGGTGCCCGAATCAGTGCATCTTCTGTCTCGGACGCCGCATGGTGGGCTACAAAGTCCGCTACCGCACGCCCAGCCTGATCGTGGACGAGATCGAGGATATCATTTCCTACGGGTTCACCCGCATCAATATCGCGGATGACCTTTTTACCGCCAACAAGGACCGCGTCAGGATATTCTGCGAAGAGCTCCAGCGCCGGGGCGTCAAAATCGCATGGACGGCGTTTTCACGGGTAAACACTGTGGATGAGGAGGTTCTTACGATCATGCGCGAGGCGGGTTGCGACTCGGTGAGCTTCGGGATTGAATCCGGCAACGCCGAGATGCTCAAACGGGTGAAAAAGGGCATAACCCTCGATCAGGCCCGCAAGGCCGTGCAAGCCTGCAAGAATACCGGGGTTCTGGCGCATGCGTCCTTTATCATCGGCATGCCGGGCGAGAGCCCTCAGACCATTGAAGATTCGTACACCTTTGCCGAGAGCCTGGAAATTGCCTACGGGTTCCATCTCCTGGCCCCGTTTCCCGGCACCACCGTGCGGGAAGAGCAGGAGAAATACGATATCGAATTTCTCACCGACGACTGGGACCTCTATGACGCCAACGTCCCCATCGTGCGCACCTCCACGTTAAGCGAGCAGTATACCAAGCGTTTCATGGATGATTTCGAGGCTAGGCACAACGAACTCTGGAACGACATACTCAGGAGATATAGTGAAGGGGCATGCAGCGACGAAGAATACCTGCGGGTGGCCGGACACAACCGCATGCACCTGGTTTTCAAGATACTGACCGATGATCTGATCGAGCGGCACGGGGTCTTTTTGAACGACGGCTCCAGTCTCCAAGCCCTGGCCGGACGCATCACAGAGGCCACCGGCGCTCAACCGGACCTGGTATGGCAAACCCTGGATCAGTTCGATCAGGCCGGTTACATCAGACAGGCCAGCGAGGCCGGAACCACGCGCTGGTATTGGACCCAGAACAACCGTTCCGACGCCCAGTACTAAGGGTTCCAGAATATAATGAATCGTGAACGGGGGTCATGCTGGCGTAAGCCTGACGACTGAAGTTCCCAAAAGATTCCGCAATGCTTATCCGTGAGTGTGAGTATGCGGTTCGGACGTGTGCCCGGGATGGTCGTGGTCGTGGGCGCCGTGCTCGCCCGTGTGCTTGTGCTCGTGCACGTGCGTGTCCTGCTTGTGGGTATGCTCGTGGAGGTGTTCGTGCAGGTGCTCGTGGGAATGGACATGCTCATGCTCATGCAGGTGGATCACATCGTCATGCGCATGTTCGTGGGCATGCGTGTGCTTGTGTTCATGACCATGCAGGTGCTGGTGCTCATGCGTGCCTTTCATACCGCCTCCTTTATTGCCGTGAGGATGATTATTATATAATCGATGCATACCTTATCGGCAAGATGGACGCCTGTCGTAATACGCGTGTGAGCATGGTCCTGAATACGGAAAGAACTCGGTTGGTTCTCGGGATCGGGGTCATGAACAGTGCAAAGGAAAGGGGCGGTATCACCCCGCGCCTTCGCACTGTTCCGGTTTTAGCGCGTAAGCACGCCTTTTTTCAGCGGCAGCCACCAGGTGAAACCGAAGGCCGTCGTTTTCACGAGGATCTCGGGCAGGCTCAAGCCCCGGCTGCGGCCGATCTTCAGCGAGGCCGCCGGCACTTCCAGGGGATGGCTCAGCCAGATGGCGGACATCAGGAGCCAGATCTTGCGGAAACCCGGGCCGTAGGGCTTGACGAATCCGGCGACGACGATAGCCCAGCCGATAAGCGAGCCCAGCATCAGGGCATACCAGAAACTTTTGTTCTCGGTCATAAAACTACCTCCTTCGGTCATATATCGTATGTTGCATGGTCGGCCGCCGACAATGAGTCGCTGACCATGCATGACGCAATCTAGAATAGTATGTTGCAGTATGCAACTAAAAATGCTATTTTGTATACGTCCATAACTATCCGGAAGGACGGGAAGGTAGGGCGGTCATTCCAAAGAAATAAGGGGGGCTTCGATGTCAAAGAGACCTGCGGTGTGGTTGCCGATCCTGGCAAAACTCTGGCCCATGACCTGGAACGGGGCGCGTCTCGTGGCGCGGTTGAAGCCCGTCCCGATCCTGGGAAAACTGGCCGAAAAGCTCTCCCTGCCCATGTTTACCGGGAGAAACCTGAATGTCAGCTATATCCCCATCGGTGAAGTCGTGACCGGAGCGGGCGACAATTCGGTTCTGACCAGGGAGATCGTGGCCGAGCTGATCAGACGCTCGTCCCATCGGGTGATCATCGGCACCTGTACCTGCCGCGACGCCAAACGCTGCGAAAACCACCCCATCGATTTCGGCTGCATCCAACTGGGCGAGGGCACCAAGCAGATCGATCCGCGCATCGCCCGGCACGTGAGCGTTCAGGAGTGTCTCGACTACCTCGATACGGCCGTGGCGAACGGACTCACTCCCATGGTGGGACGGGTGCGCATCGACGACCTGCTCTGGGGCGTCAGGAATGAAGGCCGCATGATGGCGGTCTGCTTGTGCTGCCGCTGCTGCTGCACCATCATGAACTCCTGCAAATACTGGCCCCCCGAGGCCGTCGGCTCCCTGCACCGTCTCAAGGGGCTTAAGATCGTCAATGACGCCCAAGCCTGCACCGGCTGTGGTACCTGCCTTGAGGGCTGTTTCATGGAGGCCATCAGCCCGGCGCCGGGCGGCGGCATGCTCATTGACAACGAGCGCTGCAAGGGCTGCGGCTATTGCGTGAATGTCTGCGAACAGGGTGCCATGCGGGCTCAGTGCGACAATGTGGGCGAGGCTGTCGAAGAGTTCGTGAACCGCGTCGGCACGTTGATCAGCATCACGTAAGTCCGGTCCGGGAGCCGAAAGGCCTGATTGTACGCGACGAAGCGTCTGGCTCGCGAAATCCCGATCGGTCGGTGATCGGTCGATACGTCCGGCATTCCATACGTACGCCCGCCGTGCCGAATGTTCATCACGCACGGCTTACATCTACGCCGGTCCCTTATCTGCCGCGGTCCAGAAAATTCTTGGCTTATCAATAGGGCATATGCTAGAGGATGATTGTATACGCTATAAATAAAAACCTCGACCGGCAGAAGTTCGTAGTGAATGATGTGCGGCAGGGGAGGAAGGCATGATAAAGCAACACGCGGGGACATCCATTCCAAAGCGACTGACGCTGCTGACAATCATGGGGGTGATCACGCTCCTGGCTTATCCGGTATATTGTGAAGCCGCGCTCATCAAGGATGTCTTACCCGATGGAACCAACGCCAGCGGCTACGCAATAACCCTGGTCGATTTTGCGCATACCACCGATGTGCATATCACGGATGAGGGCAACCCCATCCGGGCCGAGGAACTGAAACTGCTCTGGGGCTCGAATCCCGCGCTCTACCCGGACATCGGCTGGCTCTTATACAATCTTATCCCGCCGACGCACCGGGACATCGGCGCCTATACGGCCCTGATCTGGCAGGCCACCATCGTCTCGCTCAACGACGCGCACCTTGAAGACAACCTGGACTTCCTGATCTCCACCGGCGACCATACCGACACCGGCTTGCAGGACGAACTGGAGTGGTTCGTGGCCCTGGCCGACGGACTGCCCCTGCCTGCCTTCAAGGACCACGCCAATCGGGCGGGCTTGAGCACCAAGGCCCCGACCGGACGCGAGGCCCTGCTCATGCCGTGGTACGCGGCGGTGGGCAATCATGACGTGGAGTACCAGGGCACGTTCAATTCATCAGGCGTTATCGGCATCCTGGTGCAGGGTCTGTTCTCTGCCGCTGACCGGGATTACTATATCGAGAACTTGAGCTACCTGGAGGATGTACTGCGCATCGAGAGCGGACATGGCCTTTCAGAAATCAACCAGGGCTATTACAGCTTCGATCCCACGCCGTATGTGCACTGCATCGTGCTCAACACCTCGATTTTTAACCCGGAGGACAAAGCCCCGCTGGAGACCCTTTCGCAGGGCATGCTCTCTCAGGCCCAGTTCGTCTGGATGGAGGATGAGATTCGCAAGAATTCCGGAAAGCTGTGCTTCCTCTTTGCCCACCATGGTCCGGATGAGTTTGCGCCCCTGGTGACGGACATGAACACGAAATATGTCAGCGCTGGCAGACTCAAGGAGAGCCTGAAGACCTTCGAGAACGTGATTGCCATCTTCGATGGTCATGCGCATATCAACCGTATCGTGGCCGAGACCACGGATGATGGTCACGGATTCTGGGACATCACCACCAGCGGGATTGCGGACTGGCCCCAGGAATGGCGGCGCATTACGGTCAACGACAACGGCGACGGCACCGGGACGCTCATCTGCCGCATGCACACCTATAATCCGGAGATCCTGACCCAGGAGATCTACCGGATCTGGGACCCGGTGACGCGTGCCTACCTCGACCCGGTCTATGAACCGGGGACGGAAATCCGCGCCGTCTCAGCGGCCGAGAACAAGACAAGCGCCGCGGGGCTATCCGAGGACCGCGACGTGGAGCTGGTTTTCGCCATGCCGGCGGCCGTGAAGGACACCATTGTAGCCAACGTGCAGACCGCCGCACCCGAAGAAGGAACCGGTTCAACGGCGGCATCTGACACGCAGGATGGCGGAGGCGACGATCATGACGGACGGTGTTTCATAACCATGAGCAGTCGGTGAGGGGCGGTTGTATGCAGGCATACATCGGATTCGACGATACGGATACCATAGATGCCGAGAGGGGCACGGGCAAGCTGGCACGCTGGTTCGGACAGACGTTGCCGCCGGGATGCGTCCTGTGGGGCGTGGTCAGGCAGCAGCTCCTGGTGCACCCCGCCATCCCCTATACCTCGCATAACAGCTCGGCCTGCGTGGTAGTGAACATTCCGCACGAAGGCGTGCTGGAGGAGCTGATCACCATGGCCGCAGGCCATATCGAGCG
This sequence comes from Syntrophaceae bacterium, assembly GCA_039680665.1. Lineage (GTDB taxonomy): Bacteria > Desulfobacterota > Desulfomonilia > UBA1062 > UBA1062 > JAKQBR01. The sequence goes on from JBDKSM010000122.1 coordinate 75,404, forward strand.
GCACTTCATCCCCGGCAGCGATCCCGGCTTGTGCGTGGCCACCGAAAAACAGCCGGAGCTGGGGCGGATTATCGAGTTCGGCAAGACCTGCACCAGGCGGGTCGTGACCCAGGCCGATGCCCGCCAGGCCGCTGCCGGCGCGCACCTTTCCGGGCATGGCGGGACGCAGGACGGCATTATCGGCGCCGTGGCCGCGGTGGGTTTGACCGCGGGCGGCTGGAACGGCCGCTTTATCGAATATCACGGTCTGCGCGAAATCCCGCCGGAGGTGGAAGTCGCATCACTCATGCAGCGCGGCATTATCCCGGTGCCGGTTGAGGACGACGGCCCGGTGCCGGGGCCCAAGGATATCGTGGTCAGCTTGGGTTGGCTCAGGCCGCGTCTACGCGGCGGCTCGGCCGTGCTGCCCGTGGTGCATCAGGGCAGTTCCGTCTGGGAGTGTGTCGACAAGAAGGCCAAATCATCGGCAAAGGAGGGGCGCCATGGCAGGTAAGATCTTTTATCGGGAGCGCATCAAGGTCGGAGAGGGCGAAAAGAAACCCCGTTTCCGGGTGATCGCGGTGGCGGGACTCGACCTGAAGATCTTCGCCGAGCACCTGAAAAAGGGCGAGCTGGAAAAGATCGCGCAGACCCTCGAGGCCGAGCTCGTCCTGCTTGAATGCGGCAAGGAGGATGACGACACCGAGGATTGAGTGTAGGCTTCTGCACGATCCCGGTCGAATCCCGGAGAGTAGCGGCATATCCCTGGCAGGGGAGGGAAATCCCTGTTTTCTTCCGACTAATGGAGGCGACATATGGCTCTGGTTCGTGATCGCGACGGCCGCCGGCTGCATGTAAAAAGCAAGCTGATGGGCGAAAGCCTGGTCAGCAAAAAACTCTGGGAAGAAATTCCCGTCGCGCCTCAGGTGCGGCTCTTTCCGGATGTCGATGTGCTCAAGATCGGCGGCCAGTCGATCTGCGACCGGGGCGCCAAGGCCCTGCCCGGGATTATTCGGGAGATCGTAGCCAACAAAAAAGAGCATAAGATGCTTCTGACCACCGGCGGCGGGACGCGCAGCCGTCACATCTACTCCATCGGTCTGGAACTCGGTATGCCGGCCGGCATCATTGCCAAGTTCGGGAGCTCCATCTCGGAGCAGAACGCCCTGCTCTTAACCATGCTGCTCTCGGCCTGGGGCGGGGTCAAGATCGGGCATGACGATCTTGTGAAGCTCCCCAACTACTTCGCTGAAGGGGGCATCCCGGTCACGCACGGCATGCCGCCCTACGACTATTTTGCGATCCATCCTTCGCGTGTGCGCATCCCGATTCACCGCACCGATGTGGGCACGGTACTCCTGGCCGACCTGATCGGCGCGCGCTCCTGCATCCTGGTCAAGGACGAACAGGGCCTCTATGACGACGACCCCAAGAAGAATCCCAAGGCGCGCTTCATCCCGTCCATCAGCGCTTCGGAACTGATCGAACGCAACCTCGACGACCTGATCATCGAACGGCCCTGCCTGGAGATCCTCAAGAACAGCGAGGTGATTTCTCAGATTCAGATCATCAACGGCCTGGAAGAAGGCAATATCACAAAGGCCTTGAACGGCGAGCCGGTCGGGACCATCATCGCCAGGGACTGATCGTAAGGCCCGGGGGAACCATCGAGGCAAAGGAGGTTTTCCCCGGGTTTTTTCTTATTAGCGCATGAAGGAACAGCGTGGGAAGGTGCAACTGGGGCAGTCCAGGCAGAAGGCGCCGTGGCCCATGCGGGCCAGGTCCTCGCGCGTGATCGTGAGCCCCGCCAGGACCCGAGGCAGCAAGAGGTCAAAGCCCGTGGTCTTGTGAAACAAGGCGCAGGCAGGCACGCCGATGATCTGGACAGCGCCGATGTGTGCCAGCAACGTCATGGCGCCGGGTATGATGGGTGCGCCGTAGAGCATATCCGTGGAGCCGGCGTCTTCCAGCCCCCGGCGCGTGACATCGTCCGGGTCCACCGAGAGCCCGGCCGTGGTGGTGATGAGGTCGGCCCCGGCCGCGATCAGGTCAGAGATCCCCTGGGCGATAGCAGCGCGATTGTCCGGGGCTATGATCTGATGCACGACCGTGCAGCCGTAGGCTGAAACCTTGGCGCGTACGATCGGGCCGAAGCCGTCCTGGATCAGGCCCTGAAAGACCTCGGTCCCGGTGATCAGGATGCCGACCGTGGCCTTGCGCAAGGGTTTGACCGTGAATAAAGGTCCATCCTCCAGGGCATCCAGGGCGCGCATGTAATCATCGCGGTGTAGGTAGAGCGGGATGGCGCGTTCGCCGGCCAGCTTATCGCCCTGCTTGACCAGGGAATACCCCTGCCGGCTGGCGCAGGCCACGCCGGGGGCACGGTTGAAGGCGTTCAGTATGTCGGTGTTCACCACGAAAAGCCCTTCATGTTCGGCCGTAAAATTGATCTTGCCCTCGCGCGGCGGCGTGGCAAAGCCCACGCCCTCACCGGCCATGGCCTGGGCAAAACCGAGCGCGGCCTCGTCCTCGTGCACCCAATCGGTTTCGGGTTCATCCTGCACGTAGAGGTGCATGCGCCCCATCTTCTGCAGCCGGCAGACGTCGCCGGCCGTGATCTCCTGGCCGCGCAGGAACGCCGGGCCCTTCTCCTTGCCGGGGATGATGCGGGTCATGTCGTGTACGGCCAGCTTGCCCACGCCCTGTTCGACCGGCACCAGCTTAAGCGCCGGCCGGGTCTTGACCCCCTGGTGCACGTATGGGCTCTGTCCCTGGCATGCACGGCAGATGCCGCCGTCCTTGGAGGGGTAGGCCTCATGGCAGGTCGGGCATATGGCGATGGCGCCCTTGCTGCGCTTTATCAGCTGGTCTTCGCGTACGCTGATGGTTTCGAGCGTCAGGATCGAGGCCCCGGCTTCGAGGATCTCCTCCTTGATGCGCGGCGAGTCCTGCTCCTTTTTGGGTTTGAGCTTGAGATACCACTCCTTGATGTTGGGCCAGTCATCGAGCTTGCGGTTATCGAGATACACGCGCACCCCGGCGCCGGAGTATTTATCGTACAGGCTCGCGGCATAGCGGCCGAAGGGCAGGATCTTGAGCCAGCCGTTGCCGATGGTGCAGGGCGTGAGCAGCTGGATGGCGTCCGGCAGGCAGGAAGCGCTCTCGCTGATGGCGTCGAAAAGGATGCCTTCCGGCAGGTTGCGCAGGGCCAAGTCCACCATGAAGCCGCCCACGATCATGCCCGGGGCCTGGTAGCCATGGAAGGATGTGACCAGGTTGAGATAGTCTTCGATAGTGTATGGTCCGATGTTCATGCGGTTTCCTCCTGATACAGTTCTTCTTCGTGCTCCCAGTCGATGCGGCCGCGGCATGCGGGGCTCAGCCGGTCACGCATCAGGAACTGCAGCATCCACTTATGGGCCGCCTTGCCCTGCACAACGGGCAGGACCTCGTCGCCCAGGTAGAGCGCCTCGCGAATGTCATGCGTCACATGGATGATGGGTATGTTCAGTTCGGTCTTCAGGGCCTTGAGCTCCTCGCGCAGGTTGCGGCGGGTGAGCGCGTCCAGGGCCGAGAACGGTTCGTCCAGGAGCAGCGCGCGGGGGATACGCGCCAAGGCCTGGCAGATGGCCGCCCGCTGGCGCTCGCCGCCCGAGATCTTGTCCGGCCTGGCATCCCTGAGGTGCCAGATCTTGAGGCGCTTGAGCAGCTCGTCCGCCGTATGCCGGTTTTTGGCCGCGAAGGCCGCATTCTCCCGTATGGTCAGATGCGGAAAGAGGGTGAACTCCTGGAACACATAGCCGAGGCGACGTTTCTGCGGCGGCACATAGACCCCGGCCGCCGTATCGACCCAGGTAAAGCCGCCGCAGGTGATATGGCCGGATGCGGGTTTTTCAAGCCCGGCCAGGACCCTGAGAATGCTGGTTTTGCCCGCCCCGGAAGGTCCGACCAGACTCAAGAGCTTGCCCGGGGCGCAGGCCAGCTCCAGGTTGATGGTGAACCCGCTCCTGGGCAGTCTGATCTTGGCCGCGATGCCCATCCGCTACTCGCTCCTGAAGACCCTGTACGAGACAAGCAGGAAGATATAGCTGGTCGGGATCAGCAGGGCCGAGAGGATCCAGGCATCCTGATAACGCAGGGCTTCCACCGCCTCGTAGATGGCGATGGAGGCCACCTTGGTTTCGCCCGGCATGCTGCCTCCCACCATGAGGATCACCCCGAACTCGCCCAGGGTATGCAGGAAGACCAGGATGGCGCCGGCGGCGACGCCGCCCAGGGAGTTGGGCAGGATCACGCGGAAAAAGGTTTTCAGGGGCGAGAGGCCCAAGACATAGGCGTTCTCGATCAGGCGCTTGTCGATGCGCGTAAAGGCGGTTTTCATGGGTTGGACCGCAAAGGGCAGGCTGTAGATGATCGAGGCCATGACCAGGGCCGTGAAGGTGAAGAGCAGGCCCGAGCCGAAGAGCGCCTGCCAGGCCCTGCCCAGCACGGCCCGCGGGCCCATGAGCATGAGCAGGAAGAAGCCCAGCACCGTGGGCGGCAGCACCAGTGGCAGGTTGATGAAGGCCTCGCACAGGGACTTGCCGGCGAAGCGGCTCATGGCCAGCGGATACGCCAGCGCCGCCCCGATCACGAGCAGGATCGCCGTCGTGACCAGGGCCAGCTTGGCCGAGAGGTAGAGCGGGACCAGGTCAATCACGGGTATAGCCAAAGCGTTGTATGATCTTCAAGGCCTCCGGGGAATTCAGGAAGGCGGTGAATTTCTCGGACTGGACCTTATGCGGGGATGCGGTCAATAGGCACCCTGACTGCACAATGGCCGGGGCCTGCGGCACCGGCAGATAGCAGCCTTTGGCCCCCTCTTTGGTCAAAGCCGACGAAAGGGCGCAGAAACCGGCATCCGTGGCCCCGGTGCCGGCATACTGAAAGGCCTGGGCGATATCCTGCGGGAAGACCAGCCGCGGCTGCAGTGTTTCCCATAAATTGGTCTGCTCAAGGGCCTTTTTGGCCGCCGCCCCATAGGGGGCGGTCTCGGGATTGGCCACGGCAAGCTTTTTTACGTCCGCACGCGTAACGATGCTCAGCCAGTCCTTGGCGCCGCAGAGGTCTTTGCGGGTCGTAAAGAGCACGACCCGGCCCTTGGCATAGACAAAAGGCGTTCCACAAAGGCCCTTATCGGCGAGCTTGCGCGGCCGATCCTCGTCGGCCGAGAGGAAGAGATCGAAAGGCGCTCCGTTGACGATCTGGGCATAGAGCTTGCCGCTGGAGGTGAAGGTCGCCTCGACCTTGACGCCGGTTTGTCGCTGGTACTGGGCGGCCAATTCTTCGAACGGGGCGATGAAGTTGGCAGCCACGGCGGCCTTAAGTGTATCCTCAGCCATGGCAGGCATGGCCCCGAAAACAAACAACAAGAACATGTAAAGTATGCGTGCACGCAGCATGGTGTTGCCTCCTCATTGAATTATGCTAGAAATATCATAATAAGAATGATGCGACAATCCCTTGTTTTGCCATGGCGACCTTGACAGGGCGGTCCGGTTCACGTAGATTGTGTTGATATCAACATAATAAAATCTCCGAAGAAGGGTGCTATGAAAGAGGATTTCAAGGCACTGCAGCGTTTAACGCAAATCATCGCTGCGGCTTGTGCAAAATATCCCCACAACCGGGAGATCATTGAGGCCTTCCGGCCGGTCATGCTTGCATGCCGGCGCTTGGCGCAAGCTCCCCTGGAGGGCGGCAATGTAAGCGCGAGCCTTGATGAAGAGAGCTTCAAGGTAGGCGTACCGCTTTTGCGGCAGAACGATCTGATAAAGGATGCTCCCTGGGAAGAACTCGCCCTTGACCTGATACCGAAGGTCGTTGAAGGGCTGCCCGCTCTGAAGGATGACCTTCAGCGGTTTGCAGGCTATATTCAAAAACATCCCCGGACGCTGTCCGAGGTCATGCTGGCCGGGGCGG
>JBDKSM010000123.1:0-8699 GCA_039680665.1 Syntrophaceae bacterium
GCGATCCTTCACAACCTCAGGTAATTGTATATTTCGATCGGTTTACCCGAGAGTATGGCTATTATGCGCAGTGCGACAGATCGTCGGTTGCATTGGTTTTCAGAATGAACCGACCGCTGCTGGATGAAGAAAAGGTTGCATTCCGTACAAGGCTGGCCGAAGACAACGGCATCGAAATGGACGGCTGGAACGACGATATTTCAGGGTGGGCGGCCTGGCCTTTAAAGAGCTGGAACAATATGAACCTGTTCAGGGATGGTAAGATATTGGCCGGTACCCTGGCGGGAGTGGTGAGTCCGGTTCTTAACTTCGGTGTGAACGGTGCCCTGGCTTCAGGACGTATAGCTGCCATGGCGGTCACTGACCCGGCTGCGGCCCGGCGAGAGTTCAACCGGCTTGCGCCGCTCTATCTGCCCCAATTCGTCTTCAGAAGATTCCGGGAATATGCGCCGGAAGCGCTCTTGAAGCTGGGGACCTGGGCTGTCCTTTCTACCTACAGCCCCAGCAGCTTCCACCATCTGCTGTCTTTCACGCTCTGGCCCCCGGGCATGAATCTGAGGAGGGTATAATGGTCGTTTTGGCTGGTATCGTTTGGGGCGATGTTCGCATGATGTTTGAACGGATACCGACCATTCAATGAAATGGAGCGCGGCAGAGCCACGGTCGCTGATTTCGATCGTTGGATGTGAAATATGATAATAAGAATCATGGCGGCTGATCCGGACCTTCAACTGGCGGGCGGTACAATGAAACGCATTTGCTTGATCCTGGCGCTCGGCGCCGTGTTGGTGTTCGTCAACAGTGCTTCCATGGCTCAAGAGCAGAAGGGCGCCGAGGAGGCCGGCCAGGAGCTCAGGAACATGATCCTGAGTGTGTCTCCGGATCGTCTGGGTCTCAAGCCCGACACCGCTTTCCCCAAGGTGTACGGCCTGCTCATGGACTGGAACATCGGGGAGAAGACGGCCAGCATCCTGGCCCTGAAGGATGGGACCGCCAGCCTCTACACCACCTCGTCCTTCGGGATCATCGGCGGCCAGGGAAATGAACGGGTGCGCGTGGCGGCCGAACGGTGCGCGCGCCTGGCAGGCGCGTATTATTACAAAGGCAGGCCTGTCTCAGCTTTTCCCTACCCCGGGCCGGGTCAGGTTAACTTTTTCCTCCTCACGTATCAGGGCACGCGCCTGTGCATCGCGGACGAGCGTATGCTCAAGAAGGGCAGGGACCCTTACAGCCCCTTATTTGCCGCGGCCCAGATCGTGCTCACGGAGATGCGACGGGCAAACGAAGATCATATGAGATGAGCATGTGGAGTTCCAAGAGGTAATACACCGGGCGGCGGCGTAAGGAATTTTAAAAAACCGCAATGCGCTTCGGCGCAAGCGGCAGCCGGCCGTCAGCGTGCCGCTGGTCTTGTGTAACGGATCTGTCTCTGTTATGCGTTGGATATGGCCTTGATCGAAAAACTGAAACAGCGTGCCGAGAGCCTCAAGGCTGAGATCTACGCCCTTCACCTGGCGGCGCGAGACCCTCGCACACCGTGGTATGCCAAGCTTTTCGTGGCTCTCATCGTCGCCTACGCATGCAGCCCCATTGATCTGATCCCGGATTTTATCCCGGTCTTAGGCTACCTGGACGACCTCATCCTGATACCGCTCGGAATCGCCTTTGCTCTCAAGCTGATTCCCCCGCATGTGCTGGTTGAATGCCGCGCAAAGGCTCATGAAACCATGCGGAACGGAAAACCGGTCAGCCGGATTGCAGGTGCGATAATCATCATTATCTGGCTGATCGTGGCGGCGCTCGCTATCACATGGGCGTATCATGCATACCTGGTGCCTTCGTGAGGTTGCTTTACAAAGCGCCCGGCGATCGATGCGGGGTCTTGGAGCTCAAGCTTCCCTATTGCTTCACCCACGCGCTGATGGGCCGGATGCGGCCGATGGCGTGGTAGGCGTAGTCGCGCACATACCAGGACGGGTCGTTGTTCAAGGTCTGGCCGAGCAGCTCCAGGGCCTCGGGGCCGCCGATTTTGCCCAGAGCCTGGCAGGCCTTGGTGCGCACATTGACCTGCGGGTCGGCCAGGGCGTTCTTGACCAAGGTGAAGTAGGCGGCCTTGTCCGTGCTCCTTCCGGCCAGGATCAGGGCGTTGAGTCTGATCTTGGCGTAGGGGTCCTTGGCCAAAGCGTCGATCTCCATCGGGGTGAGCTTCTCAACCAGCCGGCGGCGGGAGTCCAGCTGCAGCAGGAGGGTCTGGTAGCGTTGGGAGGGGTGTTTCGAGGCCGCGTAGGCATGAATCTTTTCCGGGTGCTTGCGTAGCTCGTGGCCTGCGTACAGGTGTGAGAAGCCGGGGACAAAGACCAGCAGAAAGGCTGATATGACAAAGGCCCCCAAGGTCAGGTTGCGCTCGGTCAGTCGCGCCAGCCCCAGCGCGAACCAGGCCAGCAGGAAGACCGGCACGATCAGGATGGGGCCTTTGGTCAGAAAGGTGCCGATGCCTTTGCGCATGGTATTGTTGCGGTCTAAGGCCGGGTCCTTCAGGATGGTTTCGGGGCTGGCGCTCTTGTTCGCCAGCTTGACGGACAGGCAGGCCAGATCGCTTGCTCCCGCGCTCAATGAGGCGCCTGTGAGCGCGCAGGGTTCGGCCGTGGATATCCACAGCGTGCCATGGGGCAGGTCGCCTGTCAGCACGATGTCTTTTTCCAGGGCTATGGCGTTCTGGGTGCGGTAAGGGGCCGGCTTGATCACGTCGGCGGCTAAGAGCGTGTGCTCGTAATAGAAGGTGTTGAGGTTCTTTAAAATGGGGGTGTCCACCATGGCGTCGCGGATATGTTCATAGCTCTGGCCCTTGAGGAGGATCAGAGGGGTCAGCAGGAGCATGGCCACGACCACCCAGCGGGTGATATTGATCTCGCGCGGCCGCGTGGTGCGAACAATAGCGCTGAAAGGCAGGAAGTAGGCCCCGGGGGCCAGAATGCCGAATACGAGCGATACCCCGGGCATCTCACGGCTGTAGCTGGAGGTGGCCGCCATGACCGCCAGGATGCCGTAGATCAGGATGCCGATGGCACCCAGCCGTGGGGCGTCCTTGCCCAGGTACCAGATCGGGATGCTCGCCAGGAGCCCGGCAATGCCGCACAACAACCCCAGGGTCAGGCCGAAGAACAGCCCGCTTCCCAGCTGATGAACGCAAGAAGTCAGGAACGGGTCTCCAGGGCTCACGCACACCGGCAGATGCGCCCAGAGGAAGAGCTGCATTTCGGAAGACATGCGCAGCGCGTGCGCATGGGTGAAGATGGCGCCGAAAACGGTATACAGGGCGATGCAGGCCAGCATGCCGCAGAAGGCCGCCAGGAAGAAGCGCGGCAGGTCGGTGCGCTCGATAGGACGGGCGGGAAACAGAGCCAGGGCGAGGTTTAAGGGCCGGGTCTGATTTTTCTTGGCCGCCTCATCAAGATTCTCAATCGTGGCCATCGTTTTCACCCCTGCGGTATGATGCGGCGGATGCTTCAAAAAGCTACATTGCCTTGACCATCGGGCGCACGCTTGCCTCGGTGGTCTTAAACTGGGCGAGCAGGGCCGCCACGACCTCGCTGGCCCGGGCGTCCTTGCGGCCGCGTACGGCCTCCACATCCGCGCGGGAGAGCCATACATTCCGGAAGTTCTTGACCTCCTTGGTGAAATTGATGAACTCGGCCAGGGCGTCATCGCAGACCTGGCTGAAGCGGCGGTTGTCCAAATAGGCGATATCTCGTACTTTTTCCACGATATCCTTGGGCAGCCGCATGACATAGCGCGTGCGTTTGCCCGCCAGATCGGTGCGCGGTCCCACGAAACGGTCATGCAGGCGCGGCGGCACGGCATAGCCCAGCTCCTGTTCGCGGGCAAAGATATAGGCCTCCATCGCCGCAGTCACGAAATCCACCATGGCGATATTGAGCATGCGCGAAATTACCCTCAACTCATTCAGGGTGGACGGCTTGAAATACATCATGAATCGGGATAGTTCCTTATCGGCACCGTTCATGGAGAAACCTCCTGTTTCGTATAAATGCACTGCATGCGTGCGGATGACGTCGGCGATGCCCCGCAAAGGCCTTGATCGCCACGGGTAGGTGCTAGACCTCCATGATCTCGCGTTCTTTATCCGCCAGCAGGTTGTCAATCTTTTTGATATGATCGTCGGTCAGGGCCTGGACATCGTCCTGGGCCTTGGCCAGTTCGTCCTTGTTGATTTCCTTTTCCTTCTCCATATCCTTGAGAAGCGCATTGGCGTCGCGCCGTTGGTTGCGGACCTCGATCTTGAAATCCTCGGCCAGTTTTTTGCAATGCTTGACCAGATCGCGCCGCCGTTCCTCGTTCAAGGGCGGGATCGGCACGCGGATGATTTTGCCGTCGTTCATGGGCGTCAAGCCCAGATCGGATTTCAGAATAGCCTTTTCAATGGCCGCGAACGCCCCTTTGTCCCAGGGCTGGATGGTGATCAGACGCGCTTCGGGCGTGGCCAGCGTGGCCAGCTGGTTCATGGGTGTGAGCGTCCCATAGTAATCGGCCATGATGCCGTCCAAAATCCCGATGGAGGCCCGGCCGGTTCTGACCTTCACCAGGGCGTTCTTCATGGAATCCACGGCCTTGGCCATCTGCTGTTTCACGTCATCGAGCACTTCCTTGGTCATGCCTCCCTCCTGCGAACAAGGGAACCGATGGCCTCGCCGCTCAAGAGCTTGCGAACACTGCCCGGTTCCCTGATATTGATGACACGGATTTCAAGGTTATGATCGCGGCACAGGGTAATAGCCGTTAAGTCCATGACGCCCAGGTTGCGTGATAACGCCTCGTCGTAATCGAGCTCGGGCAAGAAACGCGCATCGCTGTATTTAACCGGGTCCTTGTCGTATACGCCCGTGACCTTAGTGGCCTTGATGAGCACGTCGGCCCCGATCTCCAGGGCCCGCAAGGCCGCGGCGCTGTCCGTGGTGAAGTACGGGTTCCCGGTGCCGCCGGCGAAGATGACCACCCGGCCGGCCTCGAGGTGCTCGACGGCCTTTTCTCTCACAAAGGTTTCAACCACGCGCGGCATTTCGATGGCGCTCATGACACGCGCCTTAACCCCCAGACCTTCAAGGGCCTCCTGCATGGCCAGGGCGTTGATGATGGTGGCCAGCATGCCCATGTAATCGGCGCGCGCGCGGTTCTGATCGGGCCCGGCCTGGATGCCGCGGAAGATATTGCCGCCGCCTAAGACGAGGCCTACCTGAGCCCCGCTGTCGCATGCATCCTTGACGCTTAAGGCCATGGCCGCCAAGGTGTCGGCCTGGATGCCGAAGCCCTGCGCTCCGGCCAGGGCTTCGCCCGAAAGTTTGAGGAGGATGCGTTTGTAGGCCTTCAAGCTAGAGCTCTTCTCCCATCTGGTAACGGGTGAAACGCCGGATGAGGCATTTCTCGCCGGTCTTGCCGATCAGCTCGTCCAGGAGCTGCTTCACGGTGCGGTCCGTGTCCTTGACAAAGGGCTGTTCCAAGAGGCAGTTCTCGGCATAGAACTTGGAGAGCTTGCCTTCGATGATCTTTTCGATCACCTTTTCGGGTTTGCCGGTCTTGAGCGCCTGTTCCTTGAGGATCTCGCGTTCCTTGTCGAGCTTGTCGGCCGGAACGTCCTCGCGCTGCACCCACAGCGGGTTGCTGGCCGCGATATGCATGCTGATGTCCTTGACGAAGACCGTGAAGTTGTCGCTCTTGGCCACGAAATCGCTCTCGCAGTTGACTTCCACGAGCACGCCCACCTTGCCGCCCAGGTGGATGTAGCTGGCCACCACGCCCTGCGAGGCCGTGCGGCCCGCGCGTTTGGCGGCCACGTCCATGCCTTTTTTGCGCAACAGCTCGACGGCCTTGTCGAAATCACCGTTGGTTTCGACCAGCGCCTTCTTGCAATCCATCATGCCCACGCCGGTCTTGTCTCTGAGTTTTTTTACCTCTTCGGATGTTATCTGCACGGTATTCCTCCTAACGGTTCTACTCGACTTCGTCCGCGAAAACTTCTTCAGCGGGTTCCTCGTCCTTGACGATGACCTCGACCTCGCTCTCCATATCCTCGCCGAGACCCTTCCTGCGTCTGCCGCCCTTGCGTTCGGTGGCCTGCGGTTCGGCCGCCGCCGCCTCTTCCTTGACCTGGCCCTGGAGCTTTTCCTCGTAGAGGGCCGTGCCGTCGTTGATCGAGTCGGCGATTTTGGAGGTGAAGAGCCTAATGGCGCGGATGGCGTCATCGTTGCCCGGGATTACGTAATCGATCAGGGACGGGTCGCAGTTCGTGTCCACGATGGAGACGATGGGGATCTTCAATTTGCGGGCTTCCTTGACCGCGATATATTCCCGGGACGGGTCCACGATGAAGAGCACGTCCGGGAGCTTCTCCATGGTCTTGATCCCGGAGAGCGAGCGGTCGAGCTTGATCTTGTGCCGCTTCATGCTGATCTGTTCCTTCTTGGGGTAATTCTCGATGGTGCCGTTGTCGATGATGGTTTCCAGCCATTTGAGCCGCTCGATGCTCTTGCGGATGGTGGCGAAGTTGGTGAGCGATCCACCCAGCCAGCGATGGTTGACATAGAACGCCTTGCTGCGCTGGGCCTCTTCCTCGATGGCGTCCTGGGCCTGCTTCTTGGTGCCGACCATGAGCACCTTGCCGCCCGAGGCCGTGACCTCGCGGATGAACTCGCAGGCCTTTTCGAAGAGCTTTTCGGTCTTCTGCAGGTCGATGATGTGGATGCCGTTGCGCGCCCCGAATATATAGGGCTTCATGAGTGGATTCCAACGCGGGGTCTGATGTCCGAAATGGACGCCTGCTTCCAGGAGCTGTTTCATACTAACTGCCGGCATACTGCCTCCTTTGGTTTTTCCTCCGCCCGTTTAAAGACACAGCCTATCCTTAATTTCTAAGGACACCGGGGCTTGTGCAAAACAACCGGGCGTGCGAATTTGCGAGCCATTTAACATACATATCCCGATGTTTCAAGGCTTATTTCCTAAGGCATCATGGACAGTTCGAATGCCACGGGCCTCACGCACGCACGGGGAGGATGGGTTCCGACGGGTCCATCGCCAAGCCGGGATACTTCTCAGGCCGGCTTGAGCAGGCGCCCAAAGGCTTCGATCTGTTCGGCATTGCCCATGATGGCGATCCAGTCGCCCTTGGCAAAACGGTAGTGGATGTCCGGATTGGGCAGGATGTTGCGCTCATGCAGGACACCGACCACCGAGACGCCCGTGGCGCTGCGGATGGCCAGGGACTGAATGGTCTGCCCGATGAACGGACTCTCATCGGGGATGGCGATCCATGACAGCTCCAACAGGCGCGTCAGGTTCTTGAGCTGCGCAAGGTTCTGGTGCTCGGGATCGAACTGGCAGGTCGGGGTGTAGAACCCGTGCCGGACCTGATCCGTGAACTTGAGGATCGTGGATAAGGGGATGTTCAGGGACAAGAGGGCCTGGCGGGTCATTTCCAGACCGGCCTCGAATTCGGGCTGCACGATCTCCTGCGCCCCGAGATCGCTCAAGAACTTCATTTCATCGATGTTCTCGGCGCGCGCCACGATGTGCAGGTTCGGGTTGTGCAGACGCGCCTTCTCCACGATGATCCTCGTTATCATGCCCGAGGGCGTGGTGATGATCATCATGCGGGCCTGAGCGATATGGGCGGCCTCCAGGACGACCGACTGGCTGGCATCGCCATAGATCACGGGAATGCCGGCCTCCTTGAACTGATCGATTATGCGTGAGTTATACTCGATGATCACGAAAGGGACCTGGATGGACTTGAGCACCTGGGAGACATAGGTGCCGGTGCGTCCGCCCCCGGAGATGATCACATGGCCGGCCAGCCCGTTTTTCGGCAGGTTGATGGTCTGCAGGCGCTCGGTCTTGAACCAGCGTTTGCGCAAGGCATACAAGGGGGCCGTAAAGCCGGAGACAAAGGGCGTCAAGACCATGCTGATGACCGTGGTGGTCAGCATCAGGGCAAAGAGGTCATGGGAGATGGAGCCCGTTTTGAGGCCCACGCGGGCAAGCACGAAGGAGAACTCGCCGATCTGGAACAGCCCCAGGCCGACGGCCAAGGGGATGATGTTGGCGTACCCGAACAGGCGCACCACGCCGGCGAAAATCAGCCCTTTGCCGAAAAGTAGCAGCACCACCAGGAACAGGATGGTCCGGATGTTGCGGACGAGAAAGGCCGGGTCCAGGAGCAGCCCCACCGAGACAAAGAATAAGAGGCCGAAGATGTCCCTTAAAGGGATGATATCGCTCAAGGCCTGGTGGCTGTAGTCGGATTCGCTCAAGACCATGCCGGCCACGAAGGCCCCGAAGGCAAACGAGAGCCCGAAGAGATACGTGCCGTACCCGACGCCTAAGCCCGTGGCGGTAACGGTCAGCAAAAACAGCTCGCGCGAGTTCCAGCCCGCGACCCAGGACAGGATTTTCGGGATCAGGCGGCCTCCGACCACCACCATGACGATCAGGAACCCCATGGCCTTCAGGACGGCCAGGGCCAGGAGCGACAGCCCGGCCCCGAGATGGCTGATCTCCGGCAGGATGATCATGAGCGGGATCACGGCCAGGTCCTGGACGATCAGCATGCCGATCATGACGCGGCTGGAAAGCGTGCCCATCAAACCCCGGTTCATGAGGGTCTTCAGGATCACCATGGTGCTGGA
>JBDKSM010000124.1:0-4399 GCA_039680665.1 Syntrophaceae bacterium
AAGATCGACCCCGAGCCCCACCTGATCGGGAAAAATGGTTCATACTATGAGTACTTCCCCGGGTACCAGATGTGGTGGAAGGCAATCGATAATATATCAAGGCCGCTGTTCTCATGCACCCATCCCATGCTCATGGCAAAGGCTTACGAAGGGCTGGAGGAGTGGGAAGCTTTAAAAAACCCCGACCCATCGAATATCCTGCGCGCCATGGACAAGTATGGCGTGGACATAGCCTGCCTTCTGCCTGAGTCGTGCATGGATACCTGCGGCTATTCGGGCCGGTTTTGCACGAATGGGGAGATGGCCGAGATCGTGGAATCGAACCCTGATCGCTTCATGTATCAGCCCAATATGTCTCCCATCAAGTTCAAGGGCGTCAAGAACAGCATCAGGGAACTGGAGTACTGGGTAAAGGAAAAGAAGGCAAAGATATTCAAATACCTGTGCACCGAGGATACCTACATCAATGATCCTGAGCTGTGGCCCTTCTATGAGAAATGCGAGGAGCTCGGTATCGTGCTGGACATTCATACCGGCATGTCATGGTGTCCGCCGCAGGCGAGCAAGTATGCAAACCCCGTATTCCTCGATGACGTATGCCGTGATTTTCCTGATCTGAAGATCGTGGCGTTTCATATGGGATACCCCTATTGTGATCAGCTGAATATGGTGGCCATGGGGCATGCGAACCTGTATGTTTGCCTGAGCCTGCTGGTTCCCTGGGCCATCACCGCGCCGAAAAAATTCGCCACCATCATCGGCGAAGCCCTGCGGTGGGTCGGGCCTGACAAGATCATCTGGGGTACGGACTATGCCGGCTATGCCATCCAGATCAAGAACGCGGTTGAGGGTTTAAGGGATTTCCAGATACCCGAGGACATGCAGGAAGGCTATGGTTACCCGTCTATAACTGATGAGGACAGGCGGAAGATCTTCGGCGGCAATCTGGGACGTCTCCTGGGTATCGATACGACTAAACGCAGAATATAAACCAAATAATGGGGAACGATCTTCAAGATCGGGGTACCTAAAGCTCGGCCGGCACCATGTGCCGGCCGAGCTTTTTGCCAGGTGGGGTTAAGACGATTTTATTTTTTCAGCAACCCTGTTCGAAAAATGGTTTCCAGGCTGTCGATGACCTCCTCATCTGAACAGATACCCGTGCGCACAAGTTCGGCCGCAAACTCTGCCATGCCCATGACGATGTAACCCGCCAGGGAGGTGTTAATATCTTTCCAAACCTGTCCTTCCGATTGCATGCGGTTGATATCCCGAATGATGGGGTTTATGATCTCATCGAGCACTTTATCGAACTTGGCCTTGAACAAGGGATTCTCGCTCAAGGAAAGGCCGCGAATGAGATTCATCATATCGAGCCATTGCGGGTAGGAGGCCAGAAAGGCGCGGGCGCGCTTCCTGATGCGCTCGATCATATTCTGCTCCATCCCGATCTCGTGCCATACCTGGGCGTACATGGCATGGAAGATCTTGTCCGCGCAGGCGATGAGGAGTTCCTCCTTGTTTTTGAAATGCAGGTAAAAGGTCACCTTGCTCATATGGATGCGGGCCGCGACATCGGCGATACTGGTATCGCCATACCCCTTGGAGAGGAAGAGCTCGATGGCCGCCCGGATGATTTCATCACGGCGATACCCGGGTTTGCCGCCGTTGTGGTCGGCCAGTTCTTCAGGCTGCGGGAAGCGCCGGATTATTTCTTTTCTGATCGCGGCCAAGCTTTTTTTTTCGGCGAGCAGGTGCTTGATATAGGCAAGCCTTTCGAGATGACTCCTGGAATAATAGGCCGAGGTTTTGCCGGCCTTGATCGGTGCGGGGAGCAGGCCCTCCTTGATATAGAAATGGATGGTGGAAGCCGGTACGCCGGCCAGCCGCACCAGCTCGGAGATCTTCATTGGATCGTTATTTTTCATGGGTTTTAGTCTGGTTTACGGTGGGAAATCCGCCGTTCATGATTATGTCCCATCCCTGAGAGATCAGATTGTCAGTATCAACAGGATGCTTCGAAAAATAGTAAAAGCCGTATTCGATGGCGCCCAGGAGCAGATAGGCGATCAAGGTGCTGTTCTTGATACGGAACAGTCCCTGTTCGACGCCCTTCTCCACATCACGTTGGATAGGTTCGACCAGGTTGTGCATAACCTGGGCGAGTTTATCCTGGAACTGGGGCTTGCCCTTGACTGATGCCCCGCGGGCGAGATTCAGCATTTCGATCAGGTGTTGGTATGATCGGCCCGTCAGCAGGGCGCGTTGCTTGAGCCGCTTGAGCACATCGCTTTCGTCCAGGAGCCCGACGAATTCGCGGTCGATATCCTGAAAGATACTGTCCGCGCATTCCAGAAACAACGCTTCCTTGTTTGGGAAGTATTGATAGAAGGTGCCCCTGCCGATGCCTGCATGTTTGACAATATCGGCGATGTTCGTGGCGTGGTACCCCTTGGTCCGGAACAACTCCGTGGCCGATCGGGTTATTTTAAGCCGACGGCTGGAATGGGGCAGGGCATGGATCGGAGCCTGCGCATGCGCGAGCTTGGGCAGGTGTTCCCTGATCGTGTCCAGCGACATGCCCTGGGCCTGCATTTTGGGGATGGCCAGCAGGCATTCCAGGTGGGCCTCGGAATAGTAGGCCATGTTCTTGCCCGTGCTGAGCGGCGCGGGGAGCAGGCCTTGACGGAGGTAGTATTTGATGGTCGAGACCGGAATATCCGCCCGGGATGAGAGTTCGGATATCTTCATGTGACGGGGCTTCAGCATACCGATTGTTCTGTCCTCACTTGCCTCTCGTGCTGGTGCACGTATACGCACATTCGCGGTCAAAGTTCAATGGCTTGCCTCATTTTATCAAGAATGTGGGGGATAATAATTTTGTGCTTGACCTGATGAAAGAAATAATCTAGGTATCTACTTCAGAACAAAACCGTTTCGTATTATCAATAAATAACAATGATCAGATTGAGGAGGTTAGCATTCATGAGCAGAGGAAAAATAGCCATTATCGGTATCGGCGAAGTGCCGACCGCCTCTATGCCGGACAGGACGCAATGGGACATTCTCTATGATACCTGCATGGAAGCGGTGAGGGATTCGGGTCTGCACAAGAACGACATCGAAGGCGCGATTTGCGTCTCCCCTCAGGCCCAGCCGAAGATTACGGCCGAACTCTCATTCGGCAAGCTGCCGGAAGAGCTCGGGCTCAAGGGGTGTAAAGACACAGTCTTGTGTAATGCCGGCGGCGCTTCGACCTCGAACTGCCTGCGCCTGGCCGAGCAGTGGATTGAGAACGGGACCGCCAAAGCGGTTTTGATTCCGCATGTCACCGTGCACTCGACCGTACCCATCCCGGACCTGATCAATTTTTTCGCCCAGGCTGGCGTGGACCTGCAGTGGGAATATCCCTTTGGATCAACCTACAATATCATCATGGGCCTGATGGCCAAACGCTACATGCACGAAACCGGATGCACGCCCGAAGAAATGGCCTCGGTCGTGACGGCGCTCCGCAGCTGGGCCGCCAAGGACCCGCACTCCATCTTCTATGGCAAGGAAGTGCCGTCCGTGGAAAAGGTCATGCAATCCAGCCTGCTCAACACACCGCTCCACAAGCGCGAGAGTAATGTCCTGGCCGACGGCGGCTGCGCCATGGTGGTTGTTTCCGCGGCCGAAGCCAAGAAGATGAAACGCCCGGCCGCCTATAAGCTGGGTGAATCGGTGCGCTATTTCAGCGGCACCCCATTGATGCGCGATTTTCATAAAGTGGTCGAAGGGTTCTACCTGACCGGCAAGGAATCCTTGGCACAGGCCGGGATCACCAAGGATGATATCAGCCTGTGGAATATCTATCTGGCCTATTCCCTGGCCCACCCGCTGATGGCCGAGGCCCTGGAAGTTGCGCCCTTGGGCCAGGGCGGCAAATATTTTGCCCAGGGCCGCATGTCATTCGGCGGCGACATCCCCTGGTCCACCATCGGCGATGCCGTCGGGCGCGGTCATACCGGCTCGGGGGTGAGCGCAGCCCTGTATGTCGAGACGGCCCGCCAGCTTATGGGCAAGGCCGGTGAGCGTCAGGTCAAGGACTGCCGTTACGTGTTCCAGAATACGGCGGGCGGTTCCGGCTTCAATAATATCGCTACCGTGTGGGGGAGGGACTTCTAATGGAATTCGACATGACAAAACCAAATCCTGAAGTACAGCCGTGGTCAATGAAGTTCTGGGAAGGGACCAAAGAGGGTAAGTTGTTTATCCAGTTCTGCAAGGACTGCAACTCCAACATCTTTTACCCGCGCAAGTTCTGCCCCGAGTGCTGGTCGGGCAATTTGGGTTGGAAACAAGCTACCGGTAAGGCCACCATCTACACCTTCTCAACCGCCTATGACATGGTCGAGCC
>JBDKSM010000125.1:0-18917 GCA_039680665.1 Syntrophaceae bacterium
CGGCCATCTGGACCGCCAACCACTGCTCCGAGCTCATCCTCCAGGACAAGCTCAAAAAGACCGTGGCGCTCAATACCGAATTCAAGCCACCCAAGGCCCTCGTGCCCTTCATCAGACCCGCCATGTATGCCGGCTTAGCCGGCGCATCGCTGGTGGCTCTGCGGCTCATCGGCAAGCTTGCCGCCAGGTTGCGTTGAAATAGATAATTCCCCCCGTCTGTAACAGGCGCATCTTGGCCTGTTACAGATCTCCCCTTCCTTGAAGTATGCATGGAGGTTTTGCATGAAGAAGATTCTTATGACGAGTATGATTGTATTGTTGCTTGCCCCATTAGGATTTGCCGGCAAAATCGAAGATTGGGAAAAAGTAGTCGGTTCGACCGGTAAGATCGGAGAATGGAAAGTAGTCCGAGAATCAGACGATATTATCAGCTGGTCCCGTGACAACCCAGCCAGCAGAATTGTCGAGGTACGAACCAAAGGCACCATTGATGCCCAGGTTCCGGTGATTGAGGCGATCCTGAGGGATACGACAGCGATGAAGAAATATTTGTTCATGTGTACGGACGCACATGATATCAAGCCCGCTGATTTGAAAAGCAGCCCGGATTCATATTATACCTATTTCAGACAAGGCCTGCCATGGCCGATATGGGATCGCTACGGCACCGGTCACATCGAATTCATGCTTTATAAAACTCCGGGGTCCATCATGGGAGTAGGCCGTCCGATGCCATTAGATTATGATCCGCATATTAAGCACGCTATCCGCATGACGGTCGGTGATGCTTTGTGGATCTTGGAACCCAACGGTGACCAATCGACGGAAGTAACCTATCAAATCCTGGCTGATCCCGCCGGCGATCTCCCCAGTTCCGTAGTCAACATGCTGATGAAGAATTTGGGATTTATGACGATTAAAAATTTGCGCAAACTCGCTAAAGAAGAACCGTATAGAAGCGCAAAAACGATCATAACCACTACGCCGTATCACGAGTAGAAAACGTATGAAGAGGTTGGTTCCCGCCTGTCCATACTCAATTTGAATCTTCTTGGGTTGGGAGTTGCCGGGGTATTGGCACGCATGCGATGCCCCGTGCATATTCCTGGATCATACCGACATTTCTTCAGTTGTCTTACTAATAAGTAAAATCAATCTATTGGGGAAAGCATGGTCAAATGGTCAGGAATGAGGAGCGCCCATTATGGATCGTAAGGAACAGATCGTTAAGGAGACCTACGACCTCATCATGCAATACGGTCTAGCCGGAACGACCATAGCACATATAGCCTCACGTGTCGGGGTGAGCGGAGCAGCGTTGTATAATCATTTTAAGAACCGGGATGATATTCTGTTGTCGGTCTTAGAGCAGGCAGTATCCCATTTCATCGATCGGTCAGCCGATATTACACCAGATGAACCCGACTATATTCCCACCCTGATCCTTGAGACAATGAGCAATACCCAAGATTTCAAGGTGATCTACAATTTTATCTGTACGCATCCTTCCCAAAATCTGAGAGTCGATCCTCAGTGTCTGGTCTTGAACATGCTATCGGCCTCCAGACGGATGCTCGCCAAAGGCATCGCCCAAGGCACAATACGTCATGATATAGACCCCAACCAGATCGTATGGGAACTTTTCAGTCTCGGCTCGGCCTTTTTCTTTGCCGCCATGCTGGACCAGACCAAGGAGCACCGTGAGGACCTGCTCATGAATTCCATAGAACAACTGGTCAGCAGGATCAGATCGATCTGATCGAAAAAAGGATCTTGAGGGTTCTAGTATCTGATGCGTAGGTATATGAGGCGATAGCTAGGCCGTTGTGGATTACTATCCGGGCGCTCTAGAATACTGTAGTCCGAAGGAATGCGCGTCAATCGATAGGGCTCTATGATTATGGTTACGGATGCCGGCTTATTTCGTTCATTGTCCAAGAGACCTTCCCTGCGGTTCCTTGGCCTTCTTCATGAGCTCGAACAGGGTTGGCATGAGCTGCTTCTTGCGTGAAAGCATATCCTTCAGGGTATAAATACCTTGTGATATCTTGGGATAGGTAATCTGTGACAGGAAGTTTTTATCCGCATCGACAAAGAGCAGACTGGTGAGCTTGGTAACGTCGGTGGCGATGAGCGCCGCAAGATAGAGCCCTTTTTGATCACGGTTGGTCGCCAGCGCCGAGAGGATCGTTTCCGCACGCTCTAGGAGCTCGTCATGGCAGGTGACCTCGATCTGGCTGACCGAAATCTTTTCACCCGAGGCCTCGTATTCCTTCAGGTCGAGCTTGATCATCTCTTGGGCCGGAAGGCGCATGGCCGCCGAGGCGGAAGCCATGATATCCTTACCCAGCGCCTCGATCTCCAGGTCGGTGATGTTGGAGAGATATTCCGCGGCCTCGCGGTCCGCTTCGGTGGTGGTCACGGATTTGAGCACGAGCGTATCGGACAGGATGCCGCACAAGAGGATCGACGCGATCGGCTTAGGGATAGGCACGCGGGATTCGCGATACATGTTCGCCACGATCGTGCACGTCGCTCCCACCACCCGGTTCAGGAAGGTAATGGGATATTGGGTGGTCAGGGGCCCGATACGATGGTGGTCGATGACCTCGAGGATGCAATAGTTATCGACACCCTCTACGGCCAGGGACAATTCGTTATGGTCGACCAGAATAACGTCGATATTGGGTTCGTTGATGAGATCGCCTTCCGCGAAAACATTCACGACGCGTCCCTCGTCGTCCACCACCGCCACGGATCTGCTCGGCGATGAGCTTATGGCGGCGCGCGCCGTTTTCAAGGAATCCCTCAAGCGCACCGTGGCGATACCCGCATCCCCCATGGTCCACACCGGGGTCGAGTAGATGACCAGGAGCGCGGTGCTCGATGTGTCATACGGTGAAACGAGGACGGAAACCCGCTTCTCCTCCGCCAGATCGCGCAGTTCTTTCGAGATCATGTTGCCGTTGATGACGATGATGACCCGCACGCCCGCTTCGATGGCGATGCGCTGCACGTCTTCGCGGTCACCGACGATGACCACGGTATTCTCAATCGGCTCTCCGTGGAGGTGCTCCGCGAAGGACCCCGTTTCCAGCGCGGCCACGACAATGCGGGCCTTGAACAAGGCCTCTTCATCATGGACCACGATCGGTTGGGCCTTGATGGTGGATATGAGGTGCGCGATGCTGGTGGGGATGACCGCCTTCTTGTGCGGATTGATCTTGGTGAGGATGTTCTCGGCAAAGGCGCTGTAATGCAGCATGGATTGGTAATGCCCCTGGCCGTCCACGATAGGCAGGACCTTGCGCTCGACCTGTCCCATGATCGCCAGGGCCTCCCAGAGCGGCATGTCGCTGCTCACCGTGGGGGCTTCGTCGGAGAGATAATATTCGACCCGTGGCACAAGGTCGGGCACAAATATGGGCAATTCGACACCGAAGCGGTTGAAGATGTATTCGGTCTGGAGATTTGCCGCCCCGGCGCGTGCCGCCAGTGCCTCTTTCATGCCGAGGGACTGTTTGAGATAGGCATAGCCGGTCGCGGCTGCAATGGAATCGGTGTCGGGGTTCTTATGGCCGATAATATAAACGGTATGCTTCAAGGATACTCCATGGGATTATGATTGATGAACTGGATCGAGAAGGTAATTGCCTGATCTTATATCTGCCAATACACGGAATTTCTGCCGCTCCTGGCCTTTTTAATGTAATCTCGGCGCGCCTTGTCGATGGAATGGAAAAACGTTTTGGGACTGAGCGCCACGCGCTTGTTGCAGTGGGGGTTGGGGCATTTGCCTTCGTACCCCAATCTTTCCGGGTTGTCGATCTCGGCGAAGAATATGGACCCACATGTTCCATGGTCATATACCGCCAGCGTAGTTTCTTTTCTCATGTATCCAACCTTTCATCGTTTTGTTGCCTATATTTATATAATGCCTCATGAGGGCCCTTGCCAGTCCCATATTCCCGGCCCAGCGCATCAGAAAGCTTGAAGCCCGCTTGACTGTAAAATAGATCAGGATGGATGGTTTGTCTAATTTTATGATTTAATGGTTGTGTTAGAAGATACTCAATGAATTTGACTTTGGCTTTGCATGTCATTGAAGACACCCGGACCTGAATTATCTACGGCCACTCCTCTCTATGCAATTGGGCGGCAAATATGTTATCGATGTCCGTGTCGAGGCCGAGTGGAAAGCCGGCCATATTCAAGGGCGCAATCCTGATCCCCTCCAATCAGATCAGATCCCGGATCGGTGCCGTGTCGCACGACAAGTCCGCTCCCATTGTCCTGTACTGCCCGGCCGTCGTTCAGGTATTGCTTAAGCTCTCTCGTGGAATTGGGGTATGTGAATGCTTGGAAGTCTTAAGGAGGCCAGGAAGAAGCCGGGATTAGCGCCATAGGGTTCAAGAGGTCTTGTACCCGGCGTGGATATGAGCTTGACACACGACCTAATCCCGATGGTATGCATTTCCTATGAAATACAGCGTTCTGTTTTTCGTCGCCGTGTTTGCCGTATCATGCAGCACTCTTACGCCTGAGCCTGGTATGGACAAGGAGTTGTTCCCTGTTTGTGTGCAATCAGGGTGTGTTCCGGTCAACGGCGCGGGAATCCACTATGAGATCTATGGAGACGGTGATCCGCTCATATTGCTGCATGGCGGGTATTCCGACGTGCATGCGTGGCGGTACCAGATCCCCGAGCTGTCGAAATATTTCCGGGTGATTGCCGTGGACAGCCGCGGCCACGGCGCGTCCACGTTCGACGATCAGCCCTTCACGTACGAACTCTTTACCACGGATATCGTGGGCCTCATGAATTATCTGAAGATCGATAAGGCGGATCTGGTGGGATGGAGCGACGGCGCGGTTGTCGCCCTGCATATGGGTTTATATCACCCTCAGCGCATCAAACGGGTCGTGCTGATCGGAGCCTCCGTGCAGTATGACAATTCACTCACGCCTTTTGACCAGTGGATTGTTTCCCATGGAGTTTTGTTCAAGCTATATGCGGATATGGAGTTGAGCACGGATTTCAAGCGCCGCAACCCTCATCCCGAGGCCTGGCCGGAGTTCAGGGATAGGGTGTATGCCATGTGGTGCTCCGCATGCTACCTTCCCGTAAAGCAGGGTGAAGACTGCATGCGGCAACTGAGCCGCGTCACCGCGCCCACGTTGATGCTGGTCGGAGAGGATGACATGATCCGGCGCGAGCATACCGAGGCGATCCACCGGGCGATCCCCTCCTCGCGACTGATCACCATCAAGGACGCCGACCATTTCGTCGCCATGCAGAAGCCTTCGGAGGTCAACAAGGCCATACTCGATTTTCTGCGCTAGGAGTTCGAGCGGTCTTGTTTCCGGTAAGCATACCAGCTTGAAGTAAAAAACAAGACCTGAGTCCAGGCAACTCGGAGCAGCTCATAGTCCCACCTGGAGAATCTATTTGTACCCCGTGAAATCCACGCCACGCCGTTTTCCGCGCTCATCGAACCAGGCGTTCTCCGTGAAGGGGGGTGTTTCAATCTTGTCCGGGTCCTTGCGCACCAGGCTGACGGCCTCGGCCGGGCAGGTGCTGATGCACAGCCCACAACCGATGCATTTTTCCGGGATCACCTGGTAGGCTTGTGTGCCTTCAACGATCGCCCCGACCTGACAGCGGCTCTCAGCGCATAAGCCGCAGGCCGTGCAGGCCTCAGGATCGATACGCGCATAATAGTGGGAATTGACCACGTCCCAGGCCGCGATGCCGAGCTCATTGATGGCCCTCAAGGGCCCGCAGCAGCACTTGCAGCAGTTGCAGATGAAGAGCTGCCCGTTCTGCATATTGCCGGTGAGATGCACCAGGCCGGCATCCTCGGTCTGCTTGAGCAGTTGGTAGGCCTCCTCCCGCGTGATCACGCGTCCGGTCGGGGACTTGTCGAAAACGCCGGGTATGGGAGCCAAGGCCAGGCACACCTCCAGAGGCCGGTCGCATGGCTTGCCTAAGAGGGCGTGCTCTTTTTTGCAGATGCACTCGTTCACCAGAAAAGACTGGCTCTTCTCGATCAGGGCCGAGACCAGCTCATACGGCAGGGCCTTCTGGCTGGCGGTAATGGTTTCTTCAACCGGCAGAACCTGCATGAGCTGGGGCTTATCGGCAAAGAACCGCTTTCCGAAGGTGGGGGCATATTGTTCCGTCAATTCGGCCATCTCTTTATCGATGCGGTTAAGCTGAAATTCAAAGATCCCGAAGACCCAGGGCAGCATCTTGAAATACCACGCACCCCCCAGCTGAATCATAAAGAGCTGGCCGTGACGGCCCATGGTAAGGAGCTTCTCCTCGAGGCCTGGTAGCGGCCTCCCGGTCCGTTCGGCTACCTGGGCGGCGGTTTCGAAGGTTAAGCGCAAGTCGCAGAACAGGTCCGCTTCCTCGGGGGTGAAGATCTTCTTGAGCAGCTTGAGCTCAACGCCGCCGGCAGTTGCTGGGAACCCGTTCGGCAGGGTGTCGAGCACCTTGGCCAAGCGGAAATAGATTTGATCTTGCGTATTCATGGCGCGCCTCCTTTTTTAGCCTGGGCATATCATGCCGAGTGTTTCTTTCTCGGGGCTTCCATGCCGGTTTGCCGTCCGGCGTTCTTTTGAGATGTCGTTTTGCGGCGGGAGCGGTCCGGCCGCAGAGTGCGGGCCCGTTCGCCTTCAATGATGAGACCGCCGGTATCCATCAAGACCCGCGTGATCTCTTTTTCCGACATGGGATCGAGCACGGCGTTGTTGATCAGTACGGCCAGGCCGTGCGAAAATACCCACATCTTTTTCAACACCCCCTGGCGCTGCTCGGCGGTGAGCCCGGCCATGATCTCCTCATGCTCGAGCTTATCCAGGAGCGTATCGAACACATAGGTGCGGTATTTGCGCTTTATCTCGCGTTCTTCGGTCCCGCCCGGCGCACGGTAATACATCATGCGGAAGAGGTGCTTCTCTTCCTGGGCGAACATGACGTATCCCACCCCCATGTCGAGAAAGCCCAGACCAGACCAGGATTTAAGCTGATAGCTGATGAGGAGATCGCTGGCCTTTTTGGTGATCTCGTCTTCGAGGGCCTTCATGGATTTGAGCCCGGAATAGAGCGGCATGGTGGATGCCCCGAGTTCCTGGGCGATGGTGCGCGCTGAGCAGTTTTCCCAACCCTGGGCGCGAATGACGCGGAAGGCCGCCGAGATGATATCGGACTGCGAATATTTTCTGGTTACCGGCATGTGCGCCTCGACTCAATAATAACAGTTGTTATATAACGAATGTTATTGATTGTCAAGGGTCCTGTACGGCATGGCCTTATTGCTTACATAAACACCAGCTTGATGTAAAAAAGAACTCGCCTCCATGCCGCCCGCCTTTTCCCTTGAAATGGTGGATTAGCGGAGAGGGGGCTTGTTATTTGCGCGAATCTCGGCTTGAGTTGAAAAAAACAAGGCCCCTTGATTTCTCCGACGGTCTTCTAGCGCGCGGCGCTGCTGATGAAGCATCCGCCGCCATTACCTCCGCCATCACCGGAAGAATCTGTCAACCAATCCTTGTCGACATCTTCGGTATCAGTCTCTCCCGATGGATTTTCCGGCTCAATCGTGGGTTCCAAATCCTCGGCCGTGGGATCGTAATTCCAAGTCAGGAGCGTGGATGATCCTCCCACATAATTCATGTAAGAATAGGCGGCGCAGTAGTCGGCGAAGTGACGCAGGACCTCCTGGCCGATCAAATCCGGATATTCACGCAGGATCGATAAAAAGAATTCCGAACCATCCAAGAGGTTGTCTTCAATGGCGAAGGTCCACTGCTGTACTTTGGCGAGCTCGACCTTGTTGATATAGTTGTCGTACATGCCGAATGTCGTGTCGCCGCGGTTGGAGCTGTATATCAGGCTCTTGTAGGTCTCGCGTTTATCCTCGGCGATGCAGAAGAAGGATGCGGCGCTGGCATCGACATAATTGCCTTCGGCGTCGACATCGTCGGCATAGGCCAGGAAGGAGACATGCCGGGCGGCGGCGAAATAGGGGACAAACGCGGCGATGGACGGTTCTCCCAGGGCGCACCAGAAGACGCTTAAGCGTGGGTCGTCGCCGCTGGCCACGCCGTCGATCACCAGCCCCAGGCGCGTACAGGCACGGCTCAGACAATACATGGTGCTGTAATTGGTTTCGCTGGAGTCCTCCGAGAGTTGTTTGCCGGTCACATCCTTGGCGACCTCGCGCATAACGTTGCGGTAATTCAGCCGGTTCTGGCCGGCCATAGCGGTCAGGAGCTCCTCGGCCCGCGCGCGGCGGTCCTGGCCGACATTCCAGGGGCAGTAATCATTATAGTTCGTGCGTACATAGTAGCCGTGGGGGGCGGGGTCGGTGCTCTCTACATACTGCTCCGAGTAATCGTCATAGTTGACGATCTTTTCCTTGATGCTGCCGGTGTTGGCGTCATACTTCTTGTACTGGATGGGCATGTAGTCGGAGGTTAAATAACCGGTGAACAACTCATACATGGCCGCCCCGCCGTATGCGTCGATGACCGCGACATTGGCGCTTACGGCCGAGTCGTGATGCGTCGCGGGCCAGGTGGAGAGCAAGGTATCGAAGTCCGCAATCGTGACGCATTGCTGCAAGGCGTCCAATAGCAGCTCGGAACTGAGGTCGGTCAACGTATGCAAGGGATTGTATTCCTCGTACACACTGGTCGAGGCAATGGCGAAACCTGCCTCATTGACGCCGGCCGAGGGCGTGACGGGAGACCCGGTCAGCATTTCGATGAGGTCCTCATAGCGATGGGCCACCAAACAGCCTCCCGGACCATCGTTTATGGCCGGGAAATACTTGAGTTGCTGATACCAGTTCGAGGAGCAGTCGAAGTTTTTCCAGATAAAGGGCCGGCCGGTGGAGGAGACTTGGGCCGAGACCACGGCGATATCGCATGCAAAGGCCGGTTCATGCACCACCGGCATCAGGAATAACAGGAATGTCATCAAGCCCATGGTCCTCAGGACACGATAACGTTCAGTTTGCATAAGCAGTGCTCCTTTCATGGATATTGCTTATCATAGACAAACTCAAGAATCACCATTGAATCTTCGTTCAATCCGAGACAAAGGGGACAGAGTCGAGTTGGGAGGAGAGCGAAGCACGAGACGCGCGCCGGTGCATTGAAACGACAGGGCAACATCCATAAGCGATCCGCTTATTTTAATGAAAAAGGGCGATGAAACCAACCCCCCCCGGCGCGATTTAAACGTCGGGGGGGGCACCTTGCATCAACAGCCGATCCATTCCCTGGGCGGGCCCTGCACGATGAAAAGTGAAGGATTTATGGCGCCGCCGCCGGAAGCCATGCAGCCCAGACCCACATAGAGGTCGGCGTTGATCCGGCGCAGCTCGTCGCGCATGGAATGCACCAGGCCGCCATTATGCTCGGCATAGTTGAGCTTGTAGGAGTTCTTACCATCGTATTCGGACTTGCCGATGGCGGTGTTGATGCGGCGCGCGCGGGTGAAAACGGGCTTGCCGTCGCCACCGCTCCTTTGAAAGATATTGTACCCATGACCCTCGCCGGGGCTAAGCGGCATGAAGGCCTTGCCCACCCACTTACCCGGTCCGAAGAAGTTGTCGGTATAGATCTGCACGCCCAGCGCCAAGACCCCGCCGGGATGATTAATGGCGATATATTCTCCCTTGAGTTCGTCCACCGTGGGGCAGGGGGCGGCATAGAAGAGCTGCATAAAGCGGGCCTTGGTCAGCCGCAGGCAATCTTCCGGTGTGGCCTGCTCCGCTTCCTTGCCCAGGATGTCCTGGACGGTCTCGCCCTTGTAGCCGCCCCCCTTCTGAAGGATATTGATTCCAGTGGTCGCCACGGTCAAAACCGCCGCGCCTTTGAGCACCTTGAACCCGATTTTTAGTAGTGTGGGCATGATCGTCCTCCTTATCTATTTTCTTCCGGTAAAGCTGTCCATGGCCACCGAACCGCCCGACATCGAGAGCAGCCAGTCAAAGATGGAGGTCGGCAGGAGCTTCAAGACCAGCGACCCGTAGATGCTCAACGGCGGCAGCATGACATAGGGCTTGCCCTTCTTGAAACCCTCCACGATGGCGCGCGCCGCGTCCTCGGGCTTGATGAAAGGCGACATGACCATGGGCTTGAAGCCCTTGAACAAGCCCGTGTCGATGATGTAGGGACACACGCAGGTCACCTTCACCCCGCTGTAGTTGAACTTTTTCAGTTCGCGGCGCAGGGCTTCCGAAAAGCCCACCTCGGCAAACTTGCTGGCCGCATAGTCCGACAGGATCGGCATGCCTAAGAGGCCGCTGGAAGAGGCCACGTTCACGATCGCCCCGCTGCCGCGGGCCGTCATCTCGCCGATCAGGGCCTTGGTGAAGTAGACATGCCCCCAGTAGTTGATGTCCATGGTGCGCTGCATCTCTTCCAGGCTCAGATCGAAGAAGGATTTCCCGATCACGGTGCCGGCGTTGTTGATGAGCACATGGATGGGGCCGAATTCCTGCCTGATCTTGGACACGACGTCCGTAACGGACTTAGGGTTGGAGATGTCGCAGACATAGCCCGCTGCCTTGACCTTGCGGCGCTTGACTTCATCCACGGCGTTGTTGACGGCCGCGGCGTTGATGTCGATCAGGGCCGTGTTGGCGCGTTCGTCGGCCACGTAGTGGGCCATGAGCCGGCCGATGCCGCTGCCCGCGCCGGTAATCAGGATATTCTTGTTCGACAGGTCTTTCATAGGTACCTCCTCTTGGTATTGCTTGTGATCCATAGTGAAGGATTCGGCCTGAAAGACAACGTGGAAAATCCATGGGCGGACCATGGGGTAAAACCCCATGGTCATAAGTTTGGCTCGGCCTGGAAAACGTGGGGAATGCGGTGGTTTGCGCCTTCCTATTTCAACGTCAGCAGGTATGAGCGCAGATTGATCTTGCGGTTCCTGAGCTTAAGTTTCTTGCGCAGGTTGTTGCGGTGGAATTCGATGGTCGGCAGGGACAGGTCCAGCAGGTCGGCGATCTCCTTGGAGTCGCGGCCTTCCTTGATGAGGCTGGCGATCTGGATTTCGCGCGGCGTAAGGTTCGGGTAGTTGGAGCCGAGCTGGCGGGAGAAGGGTGAGACGATATCCATGAGATCGGCCTCGATCGTGGCCAGACAGGCGCGCATGCGCTCGTCGAGGGCCCCGCGTTTGATCTTCTCGATATGCGGCAGGATCAGGCCGTTGACGTTGGATGTGATGTTCTCTTCCAGATGGGTCTTGTCTTTCTCGCGCTGATTCAGAAGCACCTTGAGGGCCGTGTTCAGCTCTTCGAGCTCCCGGTTCTTGGCCTCCAGCTCCTGTTTCTGCTTAACGAGCGCCACCTCGGCGCGTTTGCGCGCGGTGATGTCGAGGAAATGCACCACGGAGCGTAGCGCTCCGGCCGAGTCCCGAAAGAGCGAGACTCTGACCTCGCCTGTGCGCTTTTCGCCGTCCTTGCGGAGCAGGGTGACCTCGTACACCGCGGGCACATCTTCGCCCCGGCGCCGCTTGAGGTTACGTCGCAGGGCCTCCTCGCGGCTCGGTTCATCAAGAAAGGCGGTGAAGTCGCGCCCCAACTCCTCTATGGCGCTGTAGCCCGAGATGATGCCCATCTCCGGGTTGGCGTACACGACACGGAAATCCTGATCCACGATGGCGATGCCGTCATGCGTGTTCTCTACGATCGAGCGGTAGCGCTCCTCGCTCTCGCGCAGTCTCGCCTCGGTGCGCGCTCGCTCTTCGATCTCCTGCTGCAGCTCCGCGTTGGCCTGCCAGAGTTCGGTGGTGCGTTCGCGCACCTTTTCCTCCAGCTCGTCATGCGCCTTTTTCAGCGCCTCCTCGGCCGTCTTTTTTTCCGTGATGTCGCGCGTGACCAGGATGGCGCCCGTGATGCGGCCGTCGTCCTCGATCAGGGGGTTGGCGTTGGCCTCGGTCCAGAAGTAGTGGCCGTCGCCGTGGCGCGAGCGGTATTCGAATTTGGCGGGTCGGCGCCGGGCGATGCTCTCATGGATGACGGGCAGGATCTTTTCCAGGTCGTCGGGATGCACAAGCTCGTAGGCGTTCATGCCGATCATGTCCGCGGCGCTGATCCCCAGGGCGTCCAGGTGGGAGGCGCTGGCGAAATAGGCCACGCCCTTCAAGTCGACCTGCAGGACCATGTCCCGGACATTATCGCTGACGCGGCGATAGCGCTTCTCGCTCTCGAGCAAAGACTCATGCGCCTGTTTGAGCCGGGTGATAGCATGCAGACAGCCCAGGCATCGCATATGCCCGTCATCGGTCTTGGCCGGCAGCAGGTGATCGCTGATCCAGAGCCAGGAACCGTCCGGGAGCAGGAAGCGGTATTCCAGCACCAGCGGCACTCCCGGCTGCATGTCCGCCAAGGCGGCCCCGATGCCGTCCAAATCATCTTCGTGGATATGTGTCCGCCAGTATGTCGGTTCGGCCATGATGCTGTGCGCGTCGGTTCCCAAAAGCAGTGCGGCGTTTGTTCCGATGAAGGTGAAATCCCATGGGTCTGCTGCGCCGCGGGTGTAAAGAACCGCCGGGCCCTTATTGATAAGGTCCGCATAGGGTATGTCTGTCGGATGCATCCTCACAAGCTCCTTTTCATTACGTGTTGGGCTGGGACTTGAAAAACAAAGCATAGCATATGGCGCGGTCGTTTCATAGCCGTCGTGATGAGCGCATGACGGGCAGATGGTTCGGGCAAAAGCTTATGAGTCAGATCATGTTTCTTGTATGGATATCACCAAATAAGTCCAAGAGACCTGCTCAATGATTTTTGTAAAGATGTAATATTGCATCCCCACGAAATGGAGCTGAAAATGCTTGTTGAGAACCGCCCATGATAACTCTTCCCTGGTGAAAAGCGCCTGATGAGGGGTTGAACCACTCCACATTGAATCTCCCGGAAATATGATTGAGATCCACAGTAACGCGGCCATCTTGAGGATTATAGACAAGATACTCCTCCCCCTCGTCGGCAAGGCAATATCCCGAAGATGTTACATCTGTGCGGGGTACCATCTTCACCAGATTGATTCTCTCTGAAAAGCTGCGACAATACCCCATGTTCTTGCGGATGAGTTCGATTTCGGCATTCGTTATCATGTTCTCAGAACCCTGCATCCCATAAGGGTCCATGAATACAGGGTTCAAACCCCTCAGAAAACTTTTCCATACCCATGTATGATCTCCACCGATACCCCACAAATGGTCCGTGTCGCTGATAACGACTTTTCGTCCTTCAGCCATCGGCGGATTGTCTTTATAGCCATTTTGGTCATTGGGGGATATCGCCTGGGCCGGGCTGTTGAAGAGTGTCGAATTCTCTCCACCGGGCCAAATAGATGTCATCAATACGGGATGCCTTCTGCCCTTCATTTTTTCATAATCATGTATGTAATTTATCATATGGTATTGCCATGCAATTGAATCGCCATGGCTTTCATTTGATATCTCCCAGAGGACATTATCCAGGTCGCCCAAGGTATCGATGACTTTTCTCACATATTTTTCCTGCTGCCTCGTTACTTGGGGTATTCTCAGGGTATGGATATCCCTGCCGTCACCCATTCGACGCGGATCTCCATCGATCGCATTGATATTGTTTTGAACATTGAATGGATGAGCCCTCCAGGGATTATCATCCAGCATAAATATATTTTCCAATCCGACTTTTTGAACAAGTCTTTTTAAATTCTCCAGAAACCGATGCCTTGGTTCGGTTTCTTTTTTCTGTATGCTGAAGCCCTGAAAAAGCATTACGGAAACATAGAACCCTCTCGTTCGGGCTTCTATGATTCGAGAACGCAACCTTTCGAAAAAAACATCGTTGAAACTGTTGAGGTTATACTTTAGCCCCCCATCCAGGGTTCTTCCCGGCCCAGTACGCTTATACGCCAGAGGATCAAATGTAATTCGCCCCCTGGCGGTAGGCAGCCATTGAGAATGCTCCCATATCCATAGGCGGAAAAAATTGTGATGATATTTATTCAGCATATCAAGGTATTTTGTATAAGAAAATGGCGGGCAATATTGATTGTCGATGTCCTGAAAATTATTCCATGTATGCGATCCAGTTAGATAGACGATATTGCCATTTCCATCGGAAAAGTATCTTGTATTCAAAGGATGTACGATGAGCGGCCCCATGTGTTTGCCAATCATCGGCTTTCCAGACGGGTTGTCTTGCGTTCCAGCCATGAGATCAGGTGTATCTATTGCCATCAGAAATACTATGCTAAAGATTATGACGTATTCTATGACAGGTCGCATCATAATTTCACGATACTCATAGCAGCTTATTCGGATAAGAGCAAGTCATCCGAAGATGAGGTATGAGTGTCACAATTCGTGTCTTCATGCGTATCAGTGACCGGAAGCGGTACGAGAATAAGAAACGGTATGCTTATAGGCAAACAGACGTTTCCCTGGTAGAAAGAGAGACGTATGACAGGGAGGTAACAGTGTTCAATCCTTTCAAGGAACAGCTGGGCCCGCAGTGTACGGACCAGGACCTGATCGACAAGGCCCTCGCGGGCGGCGGCGCCGAGCTTGAAAGCCTGATCCTCAGACATCAGGCCTGGATCTACAACATCGCCCTGGGCATGACCTGCGATGCGCTGGAAGCCGAGGATACCACCCAGGAGATCCTGGTAAAGATGATCACGGCGCTCGCGACCTATGACAGGAACAAGGCGGCGTTTCGGACTTGGCTCTACCGGATCGTGGCCAATCACGTGCTGTCGCGGAAACGTTTCAAGAAGGAAAAGGTGTTCTCATCGCTGGTGAATCCGGAAGCATACCATGCCTATGTCGAAAACATCCCGGATGAGAAGGCCCAGAACGGGCCCGAGAACAATACCCTAACCCGAGAGGCCAGGAACACCTGCCTGGCGGGCATGCTCCTCTGCCTGGACAAGCGGCAGCGCCTTGTCTTCATCCTGGGCGCCATCTACGGGGTGAACGACGCCGTGGGAAGCCAGATTCTGGAGATCTCCCCGGCGAATTTCCGCCAGATCTTATCACGCTCACGCAAGCTGCTGTCGAATTTCTTCACCAACAAGTGCAGCCTCGTGAACGAGAACAACCCCTGCACGTGCAGCCGGTGGATCGAGCCCATGCGCAAGCTCAACCTCATCAAAGAGGGCGATGCCGCAAAACCGGCCTCTTTCAGACGCATCGCCGAAGTCATCGAGGGCCGCAGCCGGGCATTCCACGACCTCTATACCCGCGAGGTGGTGGGGCTTTACCGCGAGCTGCCCTTTGCCGAGCCGCCGGATATGGTCACCTGGATCAGGAAGACCATCACGTCGGATCAATTCAAAGGCCTCATGGATCTCCCATAGCTCATTGGTGATCGCGACGTAACACCACCGTATTTCATACCGTAACCACTACCTGAGTGCACACGGGTATAGAGAATAAAAAACATAAGGAGAATGACTATGAAAGACATGATGTCGTATTGCGGGATCGATTGCAGTGCCTGTCCCACCTACCGGGCCACCCAGGCGGACGATGATGAAAAGAGGGCTAAGGTGGCGGCCTTCTGGTCAAAGATGTTCGGCGCACCGATGAGCGGATCGGACATCAACTGTGACGGGTGCTCCCAGACCGTGGGGCGGCTCTTCGGCCACTGCCAAACTTGCGAGGTGCGCCTGTGCGCACAGGGAAAAGATCTGGATTCGTGCGGGGTCTGCAGCGACTACTCGTGCGAGAAACTCAACGGCCTGCTCGCTATCCTGCCCATGGAGGAGCCGCGGAAGAATCTGGAAGCCATCCGGGAAGGCAGATAGGTGCCGGTGGAAGAACAGAGGGGCGTCCTGAACAATCAAGATAAAGGCCAAGAAGTCAACAACGTATGGACCGCCCCTTACCCTCCTTTCTCAACAATCTTCCTGCTCGTGAACCCGCATGCCGGTCACGATGCGTTTCCGCGTTGCGAGGTAGGCTTGATATCTCTTTATCAGCGCTTTAACAGCCCAAGCGAAAAGGCTTCTGGTGACACGGTTCTGCACCAGGATGCC
Source organism: Syntrophaceae bacterium (assembly GCA_039680665.1). GTDB lineage: Bacteria > Desulfobacterota > Desulfomonilia > UBA1062 > UBA1062 > JAKQBR01. Next base: position 16,066 of record JBDKSM010000125.1, read on the forward strand.
ATGATACAGCCTGCCGAACAGCTTGATCCGCAGCGCATCGCCTTTACTGGCTATGGGAAGCGGTTTTTCTATATCCACGGGCCTGGGGAAGAAGCGTCTGGAAGAAAAGGGCCACTTGAGAACGAGGTTGGTGGTAACGGCCAGGATATCCCAGGCGCGCTCATCATGCTTGTGAACGGGTGTCTCGCCGGCGGCGAGCTGCACCAGCTCGATGGGAAGGTATAGCTCCACCGTGCTATTGGTAAGCACCTTTATAAGCGAAAGAAAGGCGCAGCACCCCGGGCAGGGCACGACCAGCACGCCGGCGCCGGTGGCCTCGGCCTCCTGTAGTCTGAGATACAGGCTCTGCAGAAGGTTTAAGAGCGTGTGGAAAGGATTGCTGGAAGTAGGCCCGAACAACGTAGGCACCGTCCCGGCCCAGCCGCAGCACAGCGCATTGTCCCGGTTGTGCCGCATTTCGCTGACGGTGCAGCCTATACGCTGAAGGATTTCACGGGTGGTGTCCGGCAAAACGCCGTCCATGTATCTCCCACAGCAGTTGTCGTGTACGGTGACCTGCATGTTCAAGGGTTTCTTTACCGGTATCTTCCCGTTCTTCAGCCGGTCCAAGATCCAGTTGTCCAACAGCTCCACCTCAAAGTCGAAATTTATGCCGAATTTTTTGGGCAGGACATCGGTGAACATCGAGGCCTCGACCACCATGAAGCAGTACATCTTCTCCACGCCCATGGCCGTAAACTTTTCTTTGGCGAGCCGGCCCAGCCGCTCGGCCTCCTCCAGGAACCCGATCCGGTAGGCATCTTCCCCGATCCCGAACATGCAGTCGCTGCCCACGATGGCGGTTTTAAGCTCATCAAGCAGGGATGTCTGGGCAATGTACGGGATAAGATTATTGTAGAAGCCGGTGAGGAGGACCTCCTTTCTGGGTATTGTAAGGTTCTCTTCCCAGGAACGCACCAGCTTGAGTTCGTCATTATCCATCAACACGCGGGTAGAGGTCCACATATTCTCGGGCTCATTCGGGAAAATGAACTTGGCCATATAGGGCAGGCCTTGCGTTCGGCCGGTTTCATGATGGCGCTCCAGAATGAGCCCATAGGGATTGGCCTCTCTCGGGCAGGCAAAGTCGCAGATATTGCAGGTGACACAACGCTGGAGCACCAGAGAGGCGTCGGTATCCCCATGAATAAGCGATGTTATCTCCTGTTTGGCCTCATCTTCCGGCAGCTCAAGCACCGGGCAGCGCTCAAAGCAGATACCGCAGCGATCACACACATCTTCCTTGAAGAAACGGAAATCGGATTTCAGGCCCATCGTAAGAAACCTCCTTCATTGTTATGTATTATCAACACTAAAAAAAAGCGGTTCACCACCGGTAAATGCAGCTTACGAGCCGCAAGGAGCGGACATGCCCGCCTTTTACGAAGCTCAAGCAAGAAATCAGGCAGGGCTGCGGTATGCCCACGCGTTTATTGTAACATGGGTTTCAACAACTATCCAAGCCAAACCGATCCGCGGTTTCGGAGACATCATGCGCTCTGTTCTCACCATGTCGTTGCCGAAACGAAACGTGGGGCATGGGAGCCTCCGCCGACGTTCAGGATGACATATAACGAGGTGCAATGAGGGTCATTCTAAACCAGTGAAGAATCTCATAGTGTTTTCTGTGGGTTCATTGATTGGGGCGGTATTTAATCAAGATCCCCGCCGGCGGCATATTGAAATCACACAAACATCTCCGGTTCTGTTCTTTTCTTGAACGTGGCACTCAACCATTGCGCGATTTCCTTTATCAGCGGCTCTTCCATAACACGCGCCCCGAGGGGACAGATCTTCACGCAAGCGCAACAGTTGATGCATTGCTTTTTGTCGGTCAGCACGGTCATATCCACCGTGATGGCACCGGTGGGACATACCGCGGCGCATGCGCCGCACAGATTGCAGAGATCCTCCCGTATGGTGGGCGACATTTCCGGCCATGCGCCGTGATCTTTATAGGGGAAATCTCCCGGCAACGGTAATGGGGCGTCTGCATCCAGACTTTGCATCCGCGCCAATTTTTCCCTGATCATGGCGCCGAAATCTCTGGCCTGAATCAGGTCCAGGGCATCCGGACGACCCACCGCGATAGGGGTTGTCGTGGTCGAATAGGAATGCTCGCCGATAAACGCGCCGGCGGCAACAGGAATGAAGCCCACCTCTCGGACGAGCGCGGAAAGCTCCAAAAGGGCGTCTTCATAGGCCCGGTTGCCGTAGACGACCACGATCGCGGCCGGGATCTTATCGGCCTTGAGCCGTTTCAACCTCTGGGCCGCGGTGACGGGAACCCGTCCGCCGTATACCGGTACGCCGATGATGGTGAAACCATCGGGCTTGATCATGAAATTCCGGGTTTCTGTGGCGGCCGGGAGGGTCAAGTCGATCTCATTGACCATGGTCCCCTGGGAACCCTCGATGATCGCCTTGAGGATCTTTCTGGTGGTGCCGGTGGGTGAAAAAAAGATCAGGGTGGCTGTATCGGTATTCATCGGGAATCTCCTTTCTGATGATGTCATGACCGGTATGGATGGAAAAGTCGCTTCCATTGATGCTTTCATAACAGGTGTGCGGCAACATGACAAGTTGGTTAAAGACAACCGGGAACGATCGTAACCATCCCGCGCCAGATGCCGCAGTTAGTATAACATAACGGGTTGGAGGTTTTCTCCAACCCGCTCTGTTTTAGATGGCGTCCCCAAGGGGATTCGAACCCCTGTCGCCGCCGTGAAAGGGCGGTGTCCTGGGCCGGGCTAGACGATGGGGACACGTCCTTTAGAGCCAAGTGAGCCAGGAGGGGCTCGAACCCTCGACCA
>JBDKSM010000126.1:0-11536 GCA_039680665.1 Syntrophaceae bacterium
TTTGCGGCATCTATGATCTCTTCGGCTGTGCGCATTCGCTGCGCACCCTGGACGAGGTTAAGGACGATATCCGGGCTCTGAAAGTGCTGCACGGCGATTGTTTTGAAACCGCCTTCCTGGGGGACGCCAATCCCCTGGCTCTGCCGGCGGACTTCTTGGTCGAGACCCTGACCACACTGCGTACCGTCTTCCTGCGCCTCAAGCGCGTAACTGCCTACGGCCGTGCCTCAAGCGTCTGGAAAAAAAGCCAGGCGGAACTGGATGCCATCCATGCCGCCGGGCTGGACCGCCTGCACGTGGGCATGGAAAGCGGTTCGGACGCCGTGCTCAGGATGCAGAAAAAGGGCACCAGCCAGGATCAGCTCATCGAAGCGGGCAACCGCGTCAAGGCCTCCGGCATGGAGCTGAGCTACTACCTCCTGCTGGGCCTGGGAGGGCAGACGTTGTGGCAGGACCACGTGGAGGGGTCGGTTCAGGTGATCAACGCGGTTAAACCCCATTTCGTCCGTGTGCGCCGGCTCTGGACTCACCCGGCCTCGCGTCTGGGCGAGAAGATCGCCTCGGGTGAGTTCATCCCGCAGACCCCGGAAGGCACGGTCATTGAGCTGCGCGATATCCTGAGAGGCCTGGACGCTCCGGGCACCACCTTTACCTGCGACCACGCCAACAACTATATCCAGGTCCATGGAGCGCTGAACGATCAGAAGCAAGCGATGTTGGTCCTGATCGAGCGGTTTCTGGCCTTACCGGACGAGATCCGACAGGATCATTACGCCAGTATGCCCTCCGTGATCTGACAAGACCGGGAGACTTGAAGGCAACCGCCCGAATATACTGGTTTTCATTAAGCAAACAGGCTTAAAAAATCAGGCGGAATAGGGGTCTGGAAGCGCATAACCTCCGCGGTTATCGGATGTCTAAAGGCCAGCACCCGGGCGTGCAGACCCAAACGCTTCATGGCGTTCAAGGTGGCGCCGTATTTCTTGTCGCCCGCCACGGGGTGACCGATATCCTGCATATGGACGCGGATCTGGTTTTTGCGCCCGGTTTCCAGACGCACCTCAACGAGTGAGAACCGCGACGAGTGTTTGAGCACGCGGTAATGGGTCACGGCCTTTTGCCCGTCAGGCGGGGTAGGGCTGGAGTAAACGATACGTGCCTGGTTCTCCTTGAGCCAGGAGGTGACCGTGCCCCGCTCAAGGGCTACCTGGCCCTCGAGCACCGCGACATAGAGGCGTTCCAGCACATCCTTGTCCCAGGACTTTTGAAGCGCTTTCTGGATCTCCTTGCTTTTGGCGAAGAGCATCAACCCGGAGACCTCGCGGTCGAGGCGATGGACGACAAAGATACGCTGGCGAGGATCGATATTTTTCAGCTGGTCGCTCAAGATGCGGTAGGCGGTACGCTCCTTTTCCTTGTCCGTGGCGATGGAGAGCAGGCCGGGCGGCTTGTTGACCACGATCAAATAGGGGTCTTCGAAAACTATCTTCAGGCCCCGTGCGGGATGGTCCTGCAGCACCTTGGTCCAGGTAATGCTTACCTGCTGCCCGGCCTTCAGGGGATGATTGTACTGGGTGACCACACTTTGTCCCACCTTCACCTGGCGATGCGTCAAGAGCGATAAGATGTCCTTGCGCCGTTTATCCGGCAGATACCCGCATAGAAACGTGCACAGATCGGTTGCGTCCGTGACGGTCAGGAAGGTCTGTTTTGCATCTCCCGGCTTTGATGCTTTGGACCTGGTAGATTTCGGCATACGGCGTTTCCTCTGCTTTCCCGTTTGATTCTCTGCCTTACCATGTTATCATATATTTTCCAGCTGAGATATCGCAGAGGATGAATTGACTTAATTCACCGAGGAGGCGCTATGACCTATCCGCATTTGTTTTCCGAAGGTTGCATCGGCAAGGTTACCATTCGCAACCGCATCGTCATGCCGCCCATGGAAGTCGGCATGTCCAATTTCGACGGCACACCTTCCGAACAATTGATGGCCTATTATGAAGAGCGAGCTCGGAACGGACTGGGACTGCTCATCACCGGCATCGCGCGCGTCAACGAGCTGCACGGCGCGGCCCATCCTCGTCAGTTGGCCATGAGCCATGACCGTCATATCGAGCCTTATGGCCGCATGGTCGAACGCGTGCATGCCTACGGCACCAAGGTCTTCTGCCAGCTGCACCATCCCGGGCGCCAGAATTTCGGGGCCATGGTCGGAACCTGGCTGATGAGTGGAATGATCGGCCGATTCTGGCCCGGTTATTGGAACCTGTTTATCAAGTTAGGGTCAATTTTATCCCCGTATGCCCAGAAACTGGGACAATGGGGACTGACCCTGCCCGTGGTCGGGCCCTCGGCCGTGGTCTGTACGTACGACAACCAACGCACGCGCGCCCTCTGGCATGTCGAAGTCAAGCGTCTGGTGCGCGATTTCATCCGTGCCGCCAAGCGCGTGCAGCTTTCCGGCGCCGATGGCGTCGAGCTGCATGCCGCGCACGGCTATCTCATCCAACAGTTCCTGAGCCCACACACCAACCGGAGAACCGATGAGTACGGCGGGTCGCTGGACAACCGTCTGCGTTTTCTGTTGGAGATCATTCGCGGCATCCGCGCCGAGTGCGGCCCGGACTTCCCCATCATGGTGCGCCTGTCCGTGGATGAATATTACCGCTGCATCGGCAAGCCGGGCAGCGGCATCGAACTGGAGGAAGGGGTGGAGATGGCCAGGCGGCTGGAACAGGCCGGGATCGACGCCATTGATGTCTCTTCGGCCACCTATGAGACCATGAATTACTGGCTCGAACCCATTTCCTACGAGCCCGGCTGGCGCACGAATCTGGCCCAGGCCGTCAAGGGCGCGGTCTCCATCCCGGTCCTGGCCGCCAATCTGATCCGCAGCGCCTCCCAGGCCGAGGCCCAGCTCTCTGAAGGCATCCAGGATTTTGTCTGCCTGGGCCGTCCCTTCCTGGCCGACCCGGCTTGGGCCGCCAAGGTCAGCCAAGGCGCCGAAAACGATATCAAACGTTGTATCAGCTGCCTGTGGTGCTTTGAAAGTCTTGTCGCCAATGCCTTGAAATGCGAGCCCCTGGAATGCGCCGTCAACCCGCGCCTGGGTCGTGAGCAGGAAACGGCCGTGCCGCTCAAAGACGGCGCGGGCCGCACCGTGGTCGTGATCGGCGCCGGACCGGCCGGCCTTGCGGCGGCCGAGATCCTGGGGCTGCGCGGGTTCAAGCCCATTGTCCTGGAAAAGAACGCCGAGGTGGGCGGCCAGCTGCAGTTGGCCAACAAGCCGCCTAAAAAGGAGAAGATCAACTGGTGCTTCACCGACCTGCTGCATGCCGCTCAGAAGAACGGGGCCGAGATCCGCTTCAAAACCACGGCCACCCGTGAGGTCGTCCAGGCCTTGAATCCCTATGCCGTGATCGTGGCCACCGGGGGTGAAGCCATACGCCCGCCCATAGAGGGTGTGCAGCTCCCGCACGTCGCTACCTGCACCGAGGTCTTAAGCGGCAGCGTGAAGGTGAGCGGCAAACGCGTGGCCGTTATCGGCGCGGGACTGACCGGATTGGAGACGGCCGAGAAGCTGGCCGAGGACGGCAATCAGATTTTGATGGTGGAAATGCTGGGCAAGGTCGGTCAGGACGCCCTGCCGCAGAGCGTGGATGATGTGATGAGCCGCCTCAAGGGTTATAACCCCACCATTATCACCGGGCATAAGCTGGTTGAGATCAAACCCGGCAGCATCATGCTGGAGCACGTTAAGACAAAGCAGCGCAACGAACAAAGGGCTGATCATGTCGTTCTGGCCGTGGGCGTAAAAAGCAACGATGCCCTGGCCCATGAGCTGATGCACTATTTCCCGAAAATGGCCGTCATCGGCGATGCCTACGAGGTCGGCCGCATCGCCCATGCCATCCGCGACGGCTTCGATACGGCCTGGGATCTGGAGTAGATTGAAGTTTCAGTTCTTTGGAAAGGCCTGGGGAAATCTTTCTTGTCAGAAAGGTTTCCCCAACGTTTCTCCTCGGCCTCTAACTACCGGCCACGATGGCCTGCACGTCGCCCATGGGTTCGGTGATGGGTTTGAGATTGAAGGTGTCCACCAGCACCTTGGCTACGCGCGGCGACAGGAAGCCCGGCAGCGTGGGGCCCAAGCGGATGCCTTTGACGCCGAGCGATAAGAGCGCCAACAGAACGGCCACGGCCTTCTGCTCGTACCAGGCGATGTCGAAGGAGATGGGCAGGTCATTGATGTCGGAGACGCCGAAGATCTCCTTGAGCTTGAGCGCGATGACGGCCAGCGAGTAGCAATCATTGCACTGGCCGGCATCCAGCACGCGCGGGATGCCGTCGATGTCGCCCAGCTTCAGCTTGTTGTAGCGGTACTTGGCGCACCCGGCGGTTAGGATGACCGTATCGGCCGGCAGTTCCTGCGCCACCTGGGTGAAGTAGTCGCGGGTCTTGTGCCGTCCGTCGCAGCCGGCCATGACCACGAAGCGCTTGATGGCGCCCGATTTCACCGCCGCCACCACCTTGTCGGCCAGGGCCAGGACCTGATTGTGCGCAAAGCCGCCGATGATGGAGCCTTGTTCAAGCTCCCGGGGCGGCTGGCACTTTTGGGCGAGGGCGATGAGGGCGGAGAAGTCTTTCGTGCCGCCCGGAGCCCGCTCCGGGATATGTTTGACCCCCGGCCATCCCACCGTGCCGGTGGTGAAGATACGGTCCTTGTAGCTCTCCTTGGCCGGGATGATGCAGTTTGTGGTCATGAGGATCGGGCCGTTAAAACTCTCGAACTCCTCGTTCTGATGCCACCATGAGCCGCCGTAATTCCCGACCAGGTTGTCGTATTTTTTGAAGGCCGGGTAGTAGTGGGCCGGCAGCATCTCGCCGTGGGTGTAGACATCGATGCCGGTGCCCTGGGTTTGTTCGAGCAGTTCGGATAAGTCCTTGAGATCGTGGCCGGAGATGAGGATGCCGGGTTTGCCGCGCACCCCGAGGCTGACCGTGGTGATCTCGGGATGGCCGTAGGTGGCGGTGTTGGCCTGATCGAGCAGGGCCATGGTCTTGACCGCGATCTCGCCCGCGCGCAGGACCAGGCCGGTCATCTCGTCCGCGGAGAGATCGCGGGTCGTAGAAGACAGGCCTTCCATGATGAAGTCGTAGATGGCGTCGTCCTCGTAGCCGAGCACGGTGGCGTGCTCGGCATAGGCGCTGATGCCCTTGATGCCGTAGATCAGCATCCAGCGTAAGCTCCTTACATCCTCGTCGGCCGTGGCCAACACGCCGATTTCCTTGGCTTTGGCGGCCATGGACGGCGGGTCGTCAACCGTAAAGGTGGCGGCGTCCGGCAAGGGCTGCGGCAGCGTCTGGCCGCAGAGGCCCTTGAGTTCCTCGCGCAGCTTGAGTCCCTGCCGGATGAGGGCGGTGATATCGTTGTCGTCGAAGTTGACATTGGTCAGGGTAGTGAACATGGCCGTGGCAATGAAGCGGCCGTACTTCTTATCCAGCGGGCCCTTAACTCTTGCCGTGCTGCCGTAAACCGACATCCCGCGCGCTACGTAGACGAGCAGGTCCTGCAGGTTGGCGGTCGGCTCGGTCTTGCCGCATACGCCTTTGAGCGTGCACCCTGAATTCTTAATCGTCTCCTGACATTGATAACAGAACATCAGCTTTTCCTCCTATCGTAAGTTTTGATAATGCCTTGTCACCTCCTCATGCATGGACGCTTGAGGCATTTTCTTAAACGCACGCTAGCATACCCCGGCATATTGCTATTTGACTTAGGTCAAGCGAGCACATTTTTTATTTGGGCTTTTGCCCGAGCTTTCGGTACAATATAAATATGTCCCGACACCAGGTCGTGATCATCGGCGGCGGATTCGGCGGATTGTGCGCGGCGCGCGCTCTGTCGGCTAAGGATGTCGCGCTGACTTTGATCGACAAGCGCAATTTTCATCTTTTCCAGCCGCTCTTGTACCAGGTGGCCACCGGCCTCTTAAGCCCGGCCGAGATCACCACCCCGCTGCGGCATATCCTTAAAAAGCAGAAGAACGCCGAGGTCCTTCTGGCCGAGGCCGTGGATTTCGATCCGGCTTCCCGGCGCGTTATCCTGGCCGACGGCGAGGTTACGTATGATACCCTGATCGTAGGGGCGGGCATGGTCAATGCCTATTACGGACATGAAGACTGGCAGGCTTTCGCCCCGGGCTTGAAGACCATGGAGGATGCATCGACGATACGGCAGAAGATATTCTATGCCTTTGAGGTGGCCGAGCGCGAGCGCGACCCCGCGCTCAAACAGTCCTGGCTGACATTCACCGTGATCGGCAGCGGCTCGACCGGCATCGAGCTGGCCGGCATGATCGCCGAGATCTGCCGCAATACCCTCAAGGGCGAGTTTCGCACCATCCGTCCCGAGGATGCGCGCGTAGTCTTGATCGAGGCCGCTGATCGGATTCTGCCTGGCTATCCGCCGGATCTTTCGATGAAGGCGACCCGGGCGCTTGACGGCCTGGGAGTACGGACGCTCACCGGCGCCCGGGTGGTGAATATCGGTCCCGAGGGTCTGGAATACGCGCACGCCGGCGGCACGCACATCCTTCCTGCCCGGACCATCCTCTGGGCCACGGGGGTGCAGGCCTCGCCCCTGGCCTCAACGCTGGCGGAGAAAACCGGCGCCCCCACCGACCGGCAAGGCCGCCTCATGGTCAGGCCCGATCTGAGTATCGAAGGCCATCCCGAAATTTTCGTCATCGGCGACATGGCCCATGTGAAGGACAAGGCCGGCCGGCCTCTTCCCGGTCTGGCTCCCGCGGCCACGCAGCAGGGGCGCTATGTGGCGCGGTTGATCATGCGCCGCCTGGCCGGCAGCCGGGAAGCGCGACCGTTCGCCTATTTCGACAAGGGGACCCTCTCGGTCATCGGCCGGCATCAGGCGGTAGCTGATATCGGACACTGGCATTTCAGCGGCTTTTTTGCCTGGCTCTTATGGCTGTTCATTCATCTCATTTTGCTGATCAACTTCGAGAACCGGCTGATCGTGCTCACGCGCTGGGCCTTCCAGTACTTTGTCTTCAGCCGCGGCGGCCGGCAGCTCTGTCACGAGGGGACCTTGAAGCTGCCCATCTCCGGAGGCGGCGCGACCGAAGATTTTCCGCCTGCGCCCCATTGCTGATCTTAAAAATTATTTCCTGCTCCACTTGATCTGGAATTCGATCTCCTCCCGGTCTTCTTCGCGCTCATGTTCGATGGTGTAGATGGCGTGGGCCGGCACCGAGATGCGTTCTCCGGCTATCTGGATCTTGAAGCGGTCCCCCTGTTCCAGGGCGTCGGCCAGGCGTCTCAGCTTGGCAATAAATTCCGTGCTCGAATAACCTTGTTCGATATCACGGTCCGATCGCTCAATCATAGCGTACCCCCTTTCAATGGGTCATGATTCAATATTAATCCTGAATACTGTCATGAACCTTGAGCCATATCAAGAAACAAACCATCCGATGCCGATAGATTTGATGAGAGACGAAAGAGAGGTCCCATGATGAAACCCATGCGCAAATCCATACCATGGCTGGTAGCGGTCTTGTCGGTCATGGTCGTGAGCGGGTGCGCCTCGGTACGCTATTCCAGCACCCTGAAGCCTTCGGGCAACAAGGCGCTCAGCTTTGGCCAGACGCGTTTCAGCCTGATCGATTTCAGCACCGCCTATGATAAAAAAGATCTGGCGGCTGAAGCTAGGATGAAGGGCATTGATCAAAGTCTCATCGCGGCGCGCGCCAAGATCCTTTACCCCGACCTGTTCACGGATGATTGGACCGGTCTGCCGCTGATGGTCAGGGCGGATCTTGTCCATGAGGATACGTCGGTTATGGTCGCGGCATTTTTGTCCGCGCTTACGGCCGGGATCATTCCTTTCCCGGGAGCGACCAAGCTGAATTTTACCGTAGCCACCAATGTGCGCGACGCGCTGGGTGAGATTCTGACGGTCAAGGATGAGAAATTTGTCCTGGAAGAGGGGGTGTGGGCGAGTCTCATCGGTCCGCTGGGCTGCATCCCGGTCCCGGGCCAGGCCGACCTGCCGCGCGACGCGGTCCTCCTGTTCATCCCTTTGACCAAGGATGCGTACTCCAAGACCAAGTTCCCCCATTTCACCGCCGACTGCATTGTGGAGGCCATGGTCCAGGCCCTGCGCGCGGTCGAGCCCGCCAAGTTGGAGAGCGCCTATCGGGCGCGTCAGTCGCGCCTGCAGGAGGTCATGATCGACGGCAAACCGTACTGGTGTTTCCTGGCCCCGACCCTGACCGGCAACCATGAACGGGCCGGTCTCTTCACCGCCCTGTTGTACCGGGAGCATCCCCAGCGTGGCATTGAGCCTGTGGCGCAGATAACCGTAGCACGCCGGGATGAGGCCGGGATCTGGCAGCCGATCGCCGGATACCTGCGGTGGGCCGGAAAACTGACGACCCTGAGCGTCCTGCTGGAAAACGGCATACCTGCCAAGGCTGTCGTGCGCACTATTGAGGAGCCTCCCCTGGAGGAGTTTATCGAAACACCGGATATGCTCGGCAGTGATGCCGCGGTATATCTGCGCTGGAATAACGGCGTGCTGCTGGAGGCCAAGAACCGCTCGCTGCCCAAAGTCTTGCGCGAGAAAAGCCGCGCTGAACTCTTGAGCCTGGTGACGCGCATCGAAAAGGCGATCCTGGAATTGAGCGAGCAGGCCGAGCAGGCCAAGGACCGGGCGCAGGCAAAGGTGGAAAAGGGCCAGGGCGACCCGGCGCCGGACCGGGAGCTGTCTATCTTGTGCCGCCAGCGCATCGAGGTCTTGAAGCCGATCCTGGTGGCCATCAAACAGGAAATTGCGTCTTAGAAAATCGGAGAAGGAGGTTTCACCATGAGAGTAGCGAAGGCCATGCATTGGTTTTCAGCCCTATTGATGATCATCGTTATAAGCGGCTGCGGCTCGGTGCGCTATGTCAGCTCCTTGAAGCCGACCGGCGATAAGGATCTCCGGTTTGACAAGACGCGCTTTAACCTGACCAGCTTCACCTATCCCGCGCTGAAAAATAACCCGACGGCCCAGCCCCAGCCATCACCGGCGCTGATTTATGAGCGGTCCAAGGCGCTCTATCCCAACGTCTTCTCGGATGAGTGGTCCGCGCTGCCGGTGCAGGTGACGATCTCGGAAACGGTCAATCGCTCGGGGTATAATATCGCCTCCATGATTACGGGCTTTTCGCTGGGCATCATCCCGTTCATGGGCAAGATCCCCTATACGTTCAACGTTGAATCCGCTGTGACGGATTATATGGGCGGGCGCCTGTTTGAGAAAAAATCCCAGTTCGAGATCGACCATGTCGAATGGGGATCACTTCTCCCCTATGGTCTTATACCGGCCCCCGGTCCCTCGGACCTGCCGCGTGACTATTACGCCATGGATGGCGATTACCTGGATAAAGCCTCTACCAAGATCCATAATTATGCCGCGGACTGCATCGTGGAGAGCGTGGTTCAGGGTCTTCGCGCGGCCGAACAGGCCAAGCTGGCCTCCGCCTACCAGGAACGCCTGGCCTATCAGCAGGAACTCATCGTGGAAGGCAAGCAATACGGGAGTTATCTCACCATGAATCCGGGGGCCAAGGACCGTCCCGCGGAATTCAGGGCCCTGCTCTACAAGGGGACGCCCCAACGCATGCTGCGGCCGCTCGAAGATGTGGTCGTGGCCCGGCAGGATGAATCCGGCGCCTGGCGTCCGCAGACTGGTTACTTGCGCACGCCCCGCAATCTGACCGCAATGAGCGTGCTCATGGAAAAAGGCATACCCGCGAAAGTCGTCGTGCGCAGCGTTGATGAGCCGCCCCTGGCGGATTTCATCGACACCCCGGACCTGACGGCCGCCGATCGCAATGCCCTCCTGCGCTGGAGCAACGGCGTGCTGCTGGATGCCAAGAACCGCTCCCTGCCCAAGATCCTCAGCGAAGAAAGCCGCGACGGCTTGCTCAGCCTGGTCACGCGCATCGAGCAGGCTATTCTGGACTTAAGCGAGAAGGCCGAGCAGGCCAAGGACCGCGCCCAAAGAATCCTTGAAAAGGGTGAGGGCGACCCGGACCCGGAGCGGGAATTGTCGCTCCTGTGCCGCCAGCGCATCGAGATCTTGAAGCCCATCCTCGCGGCCATCAAGCAGGAAGCCGCGCTCAAAAAATAAGCAAAGGAGAAAACCAGTGATGAAATTCCAGACAACCATGCGATGGCTGGCGGTCGTATTGCTGATCATAACCTTAAGCGGTTGCGGATCGGTGCGTTACGTCAGCACCCTGAAGCCTTCGGGCGACAAGACCTTTGCCATGGCCGACGTGCGCTTCAGTATCCTCACCCTCGATGGAAAGAATGATTCACTCGCTGCCCGCTCCCGGGAACTCTATCCCAACGTGTTCACGGATGATTGGACCGGCCTGCCGTTGGAGGTCAAGATCGACACCAAGACGGATTCATCCATGGGCCTATCCGCCTTTCTGACTGGGTTTTGCACTTTGGGGACCATCCCCTTCCCGGGCACGGACAGCGCCAAGATCAACTTGGAGACCAGCCTGATTGGCAGCGGGGGAGAACGCCTGCCGGTCGGAAAGGTCAATTATGAATTCGACAAGGTCACGTGGATGACCGTGCTATCACCGTTGGGGCTTTTCCCTGTCCCCGGTTTCTCGGATCTTCCGCGGGACTACATCTTTCTGCCTTTCACCGGTAATGAGAGCTTCATGGAAGCCGCCCGCAGGGAGGGAAATTATCGCCAGGACTGCCTGGTCGAGGCCGTGGTGAAGACCCTGCGTACGGCTGATCAGGCCCAATGGGCGGATGACTATCGGGTGCGCAAGTCGCGCCTGCGGGAGGTCATGATCGACGGTAAGCAATACTGGAGCTTCCTGGCCCCGAGCTTCTCCCCAAAAGAGAACCGCGCCGAGAGATTCACGGTCCTCCTCTACCAGGAGTATCCCAAACGGACAATGCCGCCCGTGGAGTATGCGGTCGTGGCCCGCAGGGATCCGTCCGGTGCCTGGCGCCCGGTGAACGCCTACTTGCGCATGGCGCGCACCCTGACCACGGTGAGTGCCCTCATGGAAAACAACCTGCCTTCCAAGGTCGTGGTGCGCGTAATCGACGAACCTCCCTTGGCGGATTTCATAGATACGCCTGACCTGTCGGCCGCCGATCGCAACGCGGTCCTGCGCTGGAGCAACGGTGTGCTGCTGGATGCCAAGAACCGCTCCCTGGAAAAGATCATGCGTGAAGAAAACCGCGAAGGCTTGTTGGGACTCGTGACCCGCATCGAGCGGGCGATCCTGGACTTGAACGAGAAGTCCGAACAGGCCAAGGACCAGGCCCAGGCAAAGGTGGAAAAGGGCCAGGGCGACCCGACCCCGGAGCGCGAACTGTCGCTCCTGTGCCGCCAGCGCATCGAGGTTTTGAAGCCCATCCTGGCGGCCATCAAGCAGGCCGCCGCGACAAAAAATCCGTAAGCCACCATACCGAGAGGGGCGATCAA
>JBDKSM010000127.1:0-6005 GCA_039680665.1 Syntrophaceae bacterium
AGCGCACCAGGTCATACACGGTCTCGATGGTATGGGTGAAGCCCGCGATGTCGTCGAAACCGAACATGGCGCCGGAGCCTTTGAGGGTGTGCATGGCACGGAAGACCCGTGAGATGATCTCCATGTCCTCTGGCCTCTGCTCCAGCTCCAGCAGGGCATCCTCCAGTACGGCCAGCAGTTCGTGGGCTTCTTCCCGATAGGCGTCTTTCTGGATTTCCATGGGTTCACCCGATCAGACGTTTGACAACGTTCAAAAGCTCTTCGGGCTTGAAGGGTTTGACCATCCAACCCGTGGCTCCGGCCTGTCTCCCGGCCGTCTTTTTGTCTACGCCGGACTCGGTGGTCAACATGACGATGGGGGTGAATTTGAAGGCCGGTTCGCTTCGCAAGGCCTTGATCAGCTCCACTCCGTCCATGACCGGCATGTTGAGATCCGTGATGACCATATCCACGCTGGAGGATTTGATCTGACCCAGGGCATCGCGGCCGTCGCAGGCCTCGATCACCTCATAGCCGGCGCTCCTGAGCGTAAACGCGACCATCTGGCGCACGCTCGCGGAATCATCCACGCTTAATATCTTTTTGCCCATGTCATGCCTCTTTCTTCCATATGCAACGTCCCCGCAACTCCTCGGAACAGCCTATCGGGTCGATGGCCATCCCGGCCAGTGCGCTCAAGATTCCTGGAGAGGGCGGCTCTCTAAATTCGATCACCTTGCCAGCCTTGCCAAACGTGCGGTGGGCCGAGCATACCAGCTGCGCACAGGCGAGATCGATCGATTCGGTCTGCGTGGCGTCGATGATGACATGGTCCGCTCCGCGGCAAGCCTCCAGCAGGATCTCCTTGAGTCTGGCCGCGTCCTGAATGGCGAGTCGTCCTTGAACCACCAGGGTACGGCTGTCTTGTCCATCAACAAGCGTCAGCGTGGCCATCTTGTCCCCCCTTGTCTCGTGTCACTTGGTTCTTCTCTCATCGGCTCTTTTAAGCCCCAACTTTTCCTAGAAGAACTCGATGTTCGAGCCCTCTTCTTTTTCCGCCTGGTCAGGGGCGGCGTCCTTGTCGATATGCCGGGCATGCACGCGGCGTTCGCTGTGCATGGTATACAGCTCATCGATCTGCTCCAGGAACTCCGCGGCCGCGCCCGCCCATCCCTGTGGACATAAGGGCCTGGCGTCCTGGGTGGTCCGCCGCATCAGCGACCCCGCCTCATCCAGCACCGCTGAAACCCGTTCATGGACGCTGATACCGGCGGCGGTGGCGCGGATATCCTTGACCAGCGCCCGGCCCAGATCGGTGATCTCGTCGGTCTTGTCCTGCACGCGCTCGGCGATACCGCTGAGTGTATCGGTCAAGCGGGTGAGCTTTTGCATCAGGTCCCGCATGATCCTGGTCTGGCGTTCCTGTCCGGCCATCAGATCCTGGGTGAAACCCTCCGAGAGCTCGGCCAGGTGTTCAAGGATACCGGTCAGCTCCGCGGTGTTGCCGCGCGTATCGTGCGAGAGCTCGTAGATGCTGCCGGAGATCGTATCCAGCGCCACGCCCTCGACACCCAGGTGAGCGGCCTTGATGCGCGCGTTTAAGGCCAGAAATTCAAGGTTTAAACCGATGGCGTGGATGTCCTGGACAAAGGCGGACATCCGCGCCACCATGGAGCTTACCTCCTGGGCCGTGGTGTTGAGCTCGGTCTGATCTTCGGCCGCGACCATGATATGGTCGATCATCGCTTCGATGCCGTCCTTGATGGCCTGCATGGTGGCTCTACCCTCGGCGTCCGAGGCCCAGGCCACCTGCGCGATCTGGGAGAGGATCGTGTTCTCATCGTCCGCCAGGGCCGTAAGACTCTCGATCACCGTGGTCACGGCTGTGCTGAATTCATCCCTGGACTGGGCGATTTGCGCGCCCTGGAGTTCCAGGGTGTCCCCGAGTACGGCGGCCTGCCGCGTTATCGGGGCGTCTTTCTCGCGCAGCCTGGTCTGGAGGTTCTCCAGCACGGTCTGGACATGCTGGATCTGCTGGCGCGTGATGTCGTGGAACTGCAGTGACATGACGATGTCGCTGATATCGGCGGTGCTGCGGCCCAAGCGTTGATCGATAATGTGCGCGGCCTCGACGGCGTGCTCATAGCGCTTAACGAGCAGACGTTCGCTCTGTGTGGCCCGTGTATGGGCGGCGCGCGCCGAGGACGTGTGGGTGCGGTCTGAATAGGCGACCTTGTCAAGGGCCTTAGCCACTCCGGTAGCGATTTCCTCGCAGGTCACACGGATGGAATAGGCCTTGTCCTTGATGGACGCGGAAAGCTTCTTGACATCGTCCGTAAGATCGCCGAAGCCTGATTGTAGATTCTCGATATGGGCGTTCTCCACCCGCGTCAGGAAACCCAAAATACTCAGGTTGAGAGAGAGCATCTGGAAGGATTCCAGTCCGGCTATGATCTTCTTGAGCTCCTTGGCGTGTTCACCGAAGACGGCGCTCATGCGGCCGAACTGAGCGCTTGATTCGCTCAGATAGGCATCCAACTCGGCAAAAGTGGCGTGCAGGTCTTCTCCTGCGGTCTGGACCTCCTGCCCGGTCATGAGCTCCACCACCGTTTGAGACAGACCGCCCATGGCCTGGGAGCGCGTGTAAAAGGTCTGGAGGTCGTTCCCTAAGGCCAGAAAGTCATCCTCGGTCCCAACCCCCAGTTGCGTCAGCTTAACGCTTGCAAGGGCGCAGGCTTGCTCCCACGCCTGAGCCTCATCGGTGACGGAAGATCTAGCGGAAACGGCAATGCCGCCCTGACGGGAAATCAGCCGCCGCAGCCGCGGTCCTATGTTCATGGCGCCGCCCCTCCCGGCATGGTCTGGCGGTAGACGCGCATGACCTCGGACGGGATGACTCCCAGCGCCAGAACCTTGCTAGCGCCGCCCCGCTTGATGGCTTCCTGGGGCATGCCGAAGACCACGCAGGTTTCTTCATTCTGGGCAATGGTGTATGCCCCGGCCTCGAACATCTCGAAGAGGCCCTTGGCGCCGTCGTCGCCCATACCGGTCATGATGACGCCGATGGCGTTGCGGCCGGCATAGCGCGCCGTGGAACGGAAGAGGACGTCCACGGAAGGACGGTGGCGCGAGACCAGCGGCCCGTCCTTGATCTCCACATAGTAGCGCGCGCCGCTGCGTTTCAAGAGCAGGTGGTGGTTGCCCGGGGCGATCAGGGCGTGTCCGGGCAGCACGGTATCGTTGTTGGCCGCCTCCTTGACCGTGATCTGGCAGGTGGAGTCAAGGCGTTTGGCAAAGGCCGTGGTAAAACCCTCGGGCATGTGCTGCACGATTACGATGCCCGGGCAGTCTCTCGGGAAGGCCTCCAGGAAGACCTTGAGGGCCTCGGTGCCGCCGGTGGACGCGCCGACCGCCACCACCTTTTCCGTGGTTTGCAGCACGCTGTCCGGTTTGGCCTTGGCGATGATCACGTCCGCGCTGAGTTTGGGCTGCACAAGGGTCTTTTCGGTCTCCACCTTGCCAACCTTGACATGTGAGGCGGCGTACACCGAGTCACAGATGAGCGTGCTCGATTCTTGGAGCATCTCCTTGGTGCCCAGGGCTGGCTTGTGGATCACCTCCACGGCCCCCAGGTCCATGGCCTTGAAGGCCGTCTCGGTATTCTTGCCCGCCAGCGAGGAGCATATGACCACCGGTATGGGGTGCTGGCTCATGATCTTTTTCAGAAAGGTCAGTCCGTCCATGCGCGGCATTTCAACGTCAAGGGTGATGACATCCGGGATTTGCTGTTTGATTTTTTCCACGGCCTGAAAGGGATCGGCGGCCAGGCCGATGACATGAAGCCGCGCATCCGCGTCAAGGATGTCCTTGAGCGTCTGCCGTACGAGCGCCGAGTCGTCCACGATCAGGACCGTAACCTTTTTCATTACCTTGTTCCCTCCTTGAAGGGTTGTTCGGGCACCTGGGTCCGGGCCACGAACTTCGTGAGCACTTCTCCGGTGGCGGTGCTGAAGATCAGCTTGCGGCCTTTGTCTCCGCCCACATCCCAGGCCTTGATCCTCAGACCGTGTGCGTCGATCAATTTAAGCGCCATGTCGATGTTGCGCTCGCCCACCGCCAGGCTCTGTTCGCCCCCGCGTTTTTCCGGGAACAATCCCGCCCCGCCGAAGAGCTTGATCTCCAGGCTCTGGGGTTTGATATGATATTGCGCGAAGCGGGCCAGCATCCACTCCAGGCAGCCGTCCACGTATTGGAATCTTCTTGCTGGTTCAATCTCCTTGCGCAGGTCCACCATGGTCGGCATCATGGCATGACAGATGGCCCCGAGGCGTCGCGGACGGTAATACATGATCAGCGACACGCAGGAACCCAAGATGGTGATGACGCGCGCCGGCTCGGTCGCGAAGTGGATCTCTCCGGGTTTCAGGTAGTAGGTGGGTATTTCGAAGCCTTTCGGAGAATGCATGTCAGCGTCTCCGCGACACGGTGTTGGCCACCTGATCCAGCGGCAGATCCATGCCGCTCAAGGTTTCGGAGTGCCCCGTGAACAGGTAACCGCCGGGGGTCAGATGCAGGCAGAGATGGTCGACGACCTTGTGCTGGGTGGGCTTGTCGAAGTAGATAAGCACATTGCGGCAGAAGATGATGTCCATCTTTTCACGGAAGCCGAAATCCTCATCCAGGAAGTTCAGACGCCTAAACCTGACCCGCTCTCTCAATCGGGGAATGACGCGCACTTCCTGGCGGGAAGGGTCACGGCTGCGCAGCAAATACTTGCGGCGTAGCTCCATGGGCACGGGCGCGACGCGTTCCTCGGGGTATATGGCCTGGCGCGCCGTTTCCACCATGCGGGTGGAGATGTCGGTGGCCAGGATGAGGAAGGAGAATCCGTTTAAGCGCGCGGCCAATTCCTCCAGCACCATGGCCAGGGTATAGGGTTCCTCGCCCGAGGAGCAGGCCGCCGACCAGAGCATCAGGGTCCGACGCATGCCGGCCCCTGACGTGCGCATGAGATGGGGTATAGCCGTGTTCACCAGATAATCGAAGTGCTGTGGTTCGCGAAAGAAATCGGTCTTGTTGGTGGTCACCACGTCGATCATGTGGATGAGCTCGTTGGCGGTACCCTCCGGACTGAACAGGTAGCGGCAGTATTCTTCAAAGCTCGCCATGCCCGTGGCCTTCAGGCGCTTGCCCAGCCGGGCCTCCAGCATGGTCTTCTTGACCGGCGGCATCTTGATGCCGCACTCGGTATAGATGAAGTCGCTCAAGCGCCTGAAGAGATTGTTCGACAGGATTTCCTTGTCGTAGGCGCTTGGCGTCTCCATCATATCTTCTCCGTGGTGTCGTGTACGGTAGCTCTCAGGCCGTTACCTCGGGCGCCGCGGCCGAACCATCGCTGGAATGGCCCACGGCCATGAGCTCTGCGGCCGAAAAGACCTTGTCGATATCGAGGATCAGGATGAACTCCTCGTCGCGCTTGCCCATGCCCTTGAGAAACTCGGTGTTGAGCCGAGTCCCGATCTTGGGGGGGGCTTCGATGTTCGTCGGTTCGATCTCCATGACCTCATGTACGCTGTCGGCCAAGACACCCAGGACGATCGTGTCGCCGTCCACCTCCACCTCGCCGATGATGACGCGGGTGTTGACCGTCTGCTGGGTGTCCTCGATTTTGAACTTCTTGTTGAGGTCCACCACCGGCACCACCGCGCCGCGCAAGTTGATGACCCCGCGTACGAAATCCGGGGTCTGCGGCACGCGGGTGATCTTGGGATAGTCGAGCACCTCCCTGACCTTGGCGATGTCCAGGGCAAACTCCTCGCCGCAGAGCTTGAACGACAAGTACTGCCGGGTATCGGTTATCGTATCCACACTCATGACATTCTCCTTTGTCTCTCAACAACATCAATAACGGGTGAAGTCATCGTCGGTGGCATCCCCCGCGCTCTGATCTTCATTAAGCTCGATCAGCACGCCGGATTGGCGGCCCGGCATGCTCTCCGGACCCTTGATGGCCTTGGGCGCCTCGG
>JBDKSM010000128.1:0-15541 GCA_039680665.1 Syntrophaceae bacterium
GGGAGTAGGATTCGAACCCACGGTATCTTGCGATACAGCGGTTTTCAAGACCGCCGCCTTAAGCCGCTCGGCCATCCCTCCAGCGTTTCATTCTTTAACGTATCGGCTTGATCAGGTCAAGCCCCATGTAGGGCACCAGCGCCTCAGGCACCTTGACCGTACCGTCCGCTTGCTGGTAGTTTTCCAGAATGGCGGCCAGGGTGCGGCCCACGGCTAGGCCGCTGCCGTTCAAGGTATGACAGAGTCCGCCCTTCTTGGTCTGGTTCGACTTGTAGCGGATATTGCCCCGGCGGGACTGGAATTCCTCGAAATTGCTACATGAAGAGATTTCCTTGAACGTGCCCATGCCCGGCATCCACACCTCGAGGTCATAGGTCTTGGCGGATGAGAACCCCAGATCGCCCGTGCACAGGCACACGGTCCGGAAGTGCAGGCCCAGGCGCTTCAGGATGTCTTCGGCGTCGGCCGTGAGCTCTTCCAGGTCCGTGTAGGACCGGTCAGGATGGGCGAAGCGCACCAGCTCCACCTTGTTGAACTGGTGCTGGCGGATGAGCCCGCGCGTGTCCTTGCCGTATGACCCGGCCTCGCGGCGGAAGCAGGGGGTATAGCACACCAGTTTGATGGGCAGGTCTTCCTCGGTCAGGGTTTCATCGCGGTAGATATTGGTCACCGGGACCTCGGCGGTAGGAATAAGATAGTAATCATCGGTGCGGAAGAGCTCTTCCTCGAACTTGGGCAACTGGCCGGTGGCGGTCATGCTGTCGCGGTTGACCATGAACGGGGTCCAAACCTCGGTGCAGCCGTGGTGGTTCGTATGTACGTCCAGCATGAAGCTGAAGATGGCACGCTCAAGCTTGGCGCCCGCACCCCAGTTCAGGGCGAAACGGGCTCCGGTGATCTTGGCGGCGCGCTTGAAATCGAGAATGCCCAGGTCCTCGCCGATGTCCCAGTGGGCCTTGGGCTCGAAGGCGAACTCGGGCTTCTTGCCCCAGATACGCACCTCGGTATTGTCTTCCGGCGTTGACCCGACCGGAACGCTCGCATGGGGGACATTGGGTATGCCAAGCACGATGGCATCCATGTCGGAATCCAAGGCCTTGATATCCTGGTCGATGGTCTTGATGACATCGGAGATACGGCGCATCTCCTTGATCTCCTCCTCCGCGCCCTTTCCCTTCTTGGCGACCATGGCCGAGAACTGGTTGCGTTTGGCCTTGAGTTCGTCTCCTTCCTGGATCATAGCCCTGCGCTTGTTGTCGAGATCGATGAGCTTTTCCAGATCAGCGCTCGATCCCCGATTGGCCAAAGACTGTTTCACCAGGTCCAGATTTTGCCGGATAAATTTCATATCTAACATAGGGAAACCCTAGCAGTATGCAACCGATGAGTCAAGGAGAACCCTCGCTTAAAAAGCAGACGAACAAGAATAATCCGAACGTTTGCGTGAGAAAAATTGCCCTTCATTTTCGAGGCCCCATTTTCCGATAACGTCCACATGCAATTTTATAAAAACCCATCGCCCCTCTGGGGGGACATGCACGTGTTCAATAAAGCGTCATGAGGAGATATGTATGCATTCCAGCATTTCTTTCCGGGCCAAGGTCCTCGTCACCATCATCCTCATTAATGCGGCTGCAATCATAGCATTTACGATCTATAACTATCAGGTTCACAAAACCGCCATCATACAGAACATTGATGATCGTCTGTACGCCGGCGCCTCCGCCGTACCCTACATTCTGGCGCGGGACCTGCAAGATCGGACAACGCTTTCCGCCTCTGAACATCTCCAGAACGTTATGACCCTTTCGGGATACACGAAAAGTTTGAAGCTCACCTATCTCTACACCATGGTCATGAACGAGGGCAAGGTCTTCATCACCTCCTCCAGCGCCACCGACGAGGAGCTCAAGGAAAGTTCCTACGATGTTTTTATGACCGAGTATGAAGACGCTTCACCGCGTCTCAAACAGGCGTTTGTGGATAAGAAACCCTATTTTGAGGATACGGTTGATAAATACGGCCATTTTCGTTCCATCCTCTTGCCGATGCACTCGGCCAACGGCCGGTTCTATATCGCCGGGGCCGATATGGATATCAGCCATATCAATGCGCTGCTTACCAAGAGCCTGATTAAGTCCCTGCTCCTGGGCGCGGTTGTATTCCTCTTGAGCATGGCTGTGATCATCCTGGTGCTGAACAGGTTTACCTCTTCGATCACCCTGCTGCTTAAGCACATGGGTGCTATCATTGCCTCGGAGGATCTCACAGCGCGCATACCCGTGAGCTCCACGGACGAGATCGGCATGATTGCACGGAAGTTCAACGAGTTCCTCGATGTCATGCATCAAATTATCGGCGAGGTCACCGTCATGGCCCACGGCATATCAAAGGCCTCCCAAGATCTGGCGGCTAACAGTGAGGCCCTGGCATCGCGGACCGGTCAACAGTCCCAATCGATTGATGACACGGGCCGGACGCTCCAAAACATCAGCGAATTCATCCAGCACAGCCATGCCGATGTGACTCAGGTGGAATCAACCCTGCAGGCCTTTAAAGACACGATCAACAGCCGCGTGGCCCTGATTCGGGATGTGACCGAGACCATGCAGGCCATCGATACCTCCAGCATGGAGATCGGGAAGATTGTCGAAGTGATCAATGAAATCAATTTCCGCACCAACCTGCTGGCCCTGAACGCCTCGATCGAGGCGGCGCGCGCCGGCGAATCGGGGAAAGGGTTCGCGGTCGTGGCCTCCGAGGTGCGCAATCTGGCGCAGGAAACCGTGACATCCTCGCAAACCATCCAGCAGATCACCATGCACAGCAGAGAGTCGACCCGCAAGGGCATGGATCTCGTGTCGGCCACCTCGGCGTTCTTTGAAGGCGTGGTCGCGAATATCGCCGATATCGTGAAGAACATTGCCGATCTTACGCAACGTTTCAACGAACAGGCCTCCGGGGTCGAGCACATCTCCGAAATGATCTCCCATTCCGAAAAGATCATGCACAGCAATACCAAGCTGGCGCAACTGCTCTCGTCCACAGGCCACGAACTCAAGACCAGCGTCGAAGGGTTGGAGAAACTCGTTAAGGGATTCCGCATATAGCTACCGGCGCTCGATCCCCTTTACAAGCGCTTATACCTTGTCCCGAGCGGACTGGTTTTGACGCCGGACAAGG
Organism: Syntrophaceae bacterium; assembly: GCA_039680665.1. Classification (GTDB taxonomy): domain Bacteria; phylum Desulfobacterota; class Desulfomonilia; order UBA1062; family UBA1062; genus JAKQBR01. The sequence continues at coordinate 3,184 of JBDKSM010000128.1, forward strand.
TGGATACATCGAGTTCGTGCGTGGCCATAGCGGAATTGGCGTAGATGATGCGGCCGGATGAAAAGTCGAGCAACGGCCCGAAGGCCCGGCCCGGCAGCAGCTGTTCCTGCGAGAGCATGGTCCCGGTGGGTGCATCATGGATGCGCAGGACCGATGTGCCCGTATCGATCCCGCCGCAACCGGAGTCCTCTTCCCAGATCGTGAGGTATATCTTGGAATCCATGACAACGGCCTGCAGGGGCGTACCCGTAGCGAGCGAATCCGTCCATATGACTCCGGTGGCGTCCGCGCCGACCATATGGTGTTCGCTGAGCGCTACTACCATGACGCGCTTGCGATAATGAAAGCTGCGCAGCTCGATGATCTTTTCCGCCAGAGAGGTCGAAACCGTCGCGCCCCCGGTAAGGTCCTGGTCCAAGAACAAGATGGACCCACCTGCGGTCCCGGCCGTCAGGACGCCCTGGCAGGGGTCATACCGCAGCGCGCTGATAGTTTCGGCCGCGCTGAAGGCATGCATGGCAATGCCGCTCTTCATATCGATGCCCACGATGCGCTTGTCTTTGGCCAGGTAGGCCATGGAACGCGACACCGCGGCGATGTCGCCCGCATACATCCATCGGAGCTCGGGGGTCGCCAGGAGACACGCGCATTGTCCGGTCGTGTTCGGCCCTGCCAGGATCATACCGTCCCGGACCCAAATACGGCCGCCGATCCCCCTTATGGCCCAGGTCAGCCGCCGGGTGATGAGATCGATCGCCAGCAGGCAACCCCTGCTCGTGCTGAGGTACAGGGTCGTACCATCCACAAAACTGCTCGCCGCCGGCCCGGCGGGTGCAAACGGCGCCACGGGTGCCAGTTGGGAGCCGGCATCGACCGTATAATAGGCGGCGCCTTCGGTTTCGAGCCAGGCGGAGCCAAAACGGCCGGAGGTGTTGGTAAGGGACAGTAGCTCATTGTAGACCAGCACGGGCATCTGGGTGGCAAAGGGGGATGGCCGCATGAAGTCCTCAGGACTTGGCAGGTAAGCGCCGGAGCCACGCTGGGCCACCTGCAGCAGGTAATCCGTGCGCGGCCCCATGGTGTGGACCTTGATTTCGGTGGAGGCCGCATAGGCGCTCACATCATCCAGGCAATGCGAGCCCATGCCTTCACAGTAGCAGTCCAATGGATTCCCGTCATGATCGAAATCCTGGATGGCGGTTGGGAGATTGCCGTCACCAACGGCCAAGCCGTCGGTGACATAGAGGACATGTTTGTCCGTCACGCATTCGGCGGGAAAGGCTGTGAGTGCTTGGTAGAGATTCTCGGAAAGTTTGGATTCCCCGGTGGCCAGATGGAGGTTTTCGAACGCCGCGGCGAGCGCCGCGCGGTCATGCGTGAAAGGTTGGATAAGCCCGCGCGAGGTAGTCGACAGGGCGATCTCGCACAGATCGGTCTGATCGATAAGACGCGCCAGAAGGGGGTAGTAGTACGTCGAGCTCGGCATGGCGCCGCCATAAAAATCGGCAAACGGCGCTTTCAGCATGGTATTGCCGTAAGCGCCCCGGAAATAGATATCCCCGTCGCGTTCGACGTACGCTTGTCCTTCAAGATCAAAAACGGCTTCGGACACCTCGGCGGAAGGGTGTTTCACGTAGATACCTTCATCGTCATAAAACCGACCGCTCGACCAGCCAAAGCTCTCCGAGTCGTCGACTAAAACCAGCAGGTAGGGTCTCAACGATGCGAGATTGATATCGGTGATAAGTTCATATGGCTGTTCTCCCACGATAGCCCGCCATGTCAGGGTCTGCATCTGGAGAGGATTGCCGTTGTTCCTCACCTTGATCTCGGTCAGGAAACAAGCATGGTCCCATCCTTCGGGGGCGCCGAGCACCATGCGGGTAACCTGGCTTTCACCAAGTAAGAGCTCATCGGGCTGATTCAAAAGCGAGCGAAAGGATGAGCTGGACATGAGCGTATAACGCGCCACGGCGGCCGTCACCAGGACCATGGCCTGGATGATCACCAGGAACATGAGGACCATCACCAGCACATAGGCGCGGTCATCCGATCGGATAGCGATAGTGTATCTCACGCGCGGTACCATTGCAGCTCGACCTCAGATAGATGCTCAACACGGAGCCTTCCCGACGGGCTTCAAAGCGCTCGATCCTTTCGGCCAAAATCTGACCGTTACGGTAAAGGCCGTCGTCCTTAAGCGCATAGTACACGGCCGGCACGGCCCGGCTGCCTATCATCCCGGCCGGAGTGCCATGAACCGGGACGAAGGTATTGCCCCGTGCATAGGCATGCGCAATCACATAAGCGCCTTGATCCGTAATCAGACCGAGATCGGCCCGGAAATCCGGGACATGATTATTATCAAGATCCACGGTATCAAGCCCAACGACGGACGGTGTCTGGGTCACGACCACGGCATAATACGGTGGGGGATCGCCCGAGGTCAAGCTCAGTCCGGAATAGTCCGCTGTCGGCGGCGCGCCGGCGATGAACAGCTGAGACTCGCCGATGACGACCTTCATATCCTGCGGCAGGAGGTGGGCGCATTGCAGCAGGTCCTGGTCAAGCTGGAGGGTGGCGGCCCGCAGCGATTGCATGCAGTACCAGCCGTCCCTGATCGTACGGGATACCTCCTGCCCCATGGCATGCATGCCGTAGGCCGCCAGCACAAGCATCGCGGCTATCGCCATGGATATCATCAACTCCACGAGGGTGATGCCTTTCTGCATACGTCAAAACCTCATCAAATATGCTTTCTTTGGCGCGGTTGAAGGGCTGGGCATACGCGGTGATATTCAGTTTTCTACTGGTGCTGTTGATTATTATAATCTCCACCATGCTCCCGTCAAGTCCCCAGATTTATTTTCCTCTTAACCAGGCCTGTCCATGGGCGGATATTCCACGCCTCCTGGCACCTCATTGCGCATTGCTGGAGGCGCGATTGTGTGCTATGCAAGTGGGTCTAATAACCGTCGAGGAGCAAAAAAGCATGGAACAGCATACGTTTACCGGCACTCAGAGCTACGTGCTCGATCCCGAACTGGCCAAGATCGTGAACGCCAGCATCAAGCTGGAGATGCCGCTCTTATTAAAGGGCGAGCCGGGCACCGGCAAGACCCTGCTGGCGCATGCCATTGCCGAGAACCTCAAGATGCCGCTCATTATCCTGAATGTAAAATCCAGCATGAAGGCGGTGGAGGCCCTCTACCAGTATGACACTCTCACCCGGCTCAACGACAGCCGCTTCGGCGACTCCCAGCGTGATGTAAGCCGCATCGAAGACTATATCAAAATGGGCAAAATCGGACAGGCCTTTACCGCCGATTCCAAGGTGGTCCTGCTGATCGACGAGATCGACAAGGCCGACACGGACTTCCAGGACGACCTCCTGGACGTGCTGGATCAGATGAGCTTCGACGTCATCGAGATCGACCGCACCATCCACGCCCAACACCGGCCGATCCTCATCATCACCTCGAATGCCAAGAAAGATCTCTCGGATCCGTTCCTGGGGCGCTGCATCTTCCACCATATCGCCTTCCCCGACCACGAGATGATGCACAAGATCGTGCTGGCCCATTTCCCGGACATGGACCGCAAGGTGAGCGAGGCCTGCATCGAGACCTTCTACCGCCTCAGAGAAATCAAAGGCGTCGAGAAAAAGCCGGCCACCCGGGAACTGATCAACTGGATCAGGATCATCTTGATGGACCGCGATTTCGACCCGCAGTACCTCTCCAAAAAAGAGATCCCCTATCTGGGGGTGCTCTTCAAAAAGAGCGAGGACTACAAGGCGGCCCAGCGCTATGCCGGCAATTATTGAGGACTCAAGAACTTAGGTCCTTAGGAGCGAGCATGTTCGCCGAATTCTTTTACACCCTGAGAGACCGGGGCGTGCCCCTTTCCCCCACGGGTTTCCTGCGTCTGCAGGAGGCCCTGGATAAGGGTCTCATCTGCTCGCTGGACGATCTCTACAGCATCTCGCGCGCCGTCATGATCAAGTCCGAACGCTATTTCGACACCTATGACCGGGTCTTTGCCCATTTCTTCCAGGGCGCCGATCTGGAGGCCATGAGCGGAGACGAGATCGACCGGGCCATCCAGGCCCTGCTCGAGGAATGGCTCAAAGAGCCCAAGGTCATGGCGGAATTCCTGGGCTTAAGCGAGGAAGAGGTTAAACGTTTAAGCCCCCAGGAGCTCGAAGATTACTTCCGTAAACGTCTCGAAGAACAGATGGAACGCCATGACGGCGGCAACCGCTGGATCGGCACGGGCGGTTCGTCGCCCGTAGGACACTCGGGCTTCCACCCGGGCGGCATGCGCGTCGGCGGCGCCTCGCGCCATCAATCCGCCATCAAGGTGGCGCTGGAACGGCGTTACAAGGACTATACCTTGGAGGCCCGCCTGGGCCCAGCCCAGATCTCGGATGCCCTCACACGTCTGCGTCACATGGTGCCCGCCGGACCCAAGGATACGCTCAACATCGACAAGACCATTTACCAGACCATGAAGAACGGCGGCGAGATCGAGATCGTCTTCGACCGCAGGTTACGCGACAAGCTCAAGGTCATCCTCATGGTCGACAACGGCGGCTACTCCATGGACCCCTATGTGCATGTAGTGCAGGTCCTGTTCAACCACGCCAAGAACCAGTTCAAGGACGTCAAGTTCTTCTACTTCCACAATACCATCTATTCCCGGATCTGGGCCGACCCGCAGCGGCATGACAAGCCCATGTCCGTCGATGATTTCACGCGCTACGACCCCGAGACGCGCCTCATCATCGTGGGCGATGCCTCCATGGCGCCCTGGGAACTCTACAGCCGCCACGGCAATATCTACTACAATTCGCCACAGCAGAAACCCAGCCTGGACCGCTTGGAATTTCTTGCCAAAACCTTCAAACATGGTGTATGGCTGAATCCGAAGTTTGCGTATACGTGGCCGCACACCGAGACGATCGAGTCCATCGGGGAGATATTCCCCATGTTCGAGTTGACATTGTCCGGTCTCGAAGAGGCGGTAACGCACCTGATGCACAAGCTTTGAGATAAGGATATGCGCCCGTAGCTCAGTTGGATAGAGCGTAGGCCTCCGGAGCCTAAGGTCACAGGTTCGATCCCTGCCGGGCGCACCACGATCAAGACGACCATCCCCCTTGCGATTCGATCTATCGCAAGGGGGATGGTTTGTTACTGGAGATTCCAGGCAACGTCGAAACCATCACGTACGGCATGGGCGATGCGTCCGACCTTGCGGGCGTCGCCGATGGTGTAGAGCCTGACAAAATGCGGTCTGAGTTCCTTGGCGAACTTGTCGTTGCTGCGCACACCCACGGCCAACACGACATGATCGACCACATGGTCCATGCGCTGGCCGGTCTTGGTGTCTTCCAGAATGATGCCGCTTGAGGTGATCTTTACCAGTTTATGGCCGCTGATGAACTCGGTATGATACCCCTTGAGCCGCGGCAGGACATCGTCCAGATGCTGAGGATGGGTTCCCGGACCGATCTGGTCCATCATCTCCACCACCAGCACGCGGTTGTCTTCCTCGCAGAGCTTTTCCGCGGTTTCGAGCCCAGTCATGCCCGAGCCAATCACGGCCACGCGTTCGCGGTTCAGCTTGACGCTGCCGTCCAGGATCTCGGTGACGGTGCAGACATGGGGCTGATCGGCACCATCGATGGGCGGCTTGATGGCGCTGCCGCCGGTAGCCACAATAATGGCATAGGGGTCAAGGGCCTGGATATCGGCCACCGTAGGTGCACTGTTAAAACGGATTTCAGCACCGTTCTTTACGGCCGCATGATACAGATCCGTAAAGCACCAGTTGATCTTTTCCTTCTTTGGCGGCTTGTTGGCCAGCTGGAGCTGGCCGCCTACCTCCGCGTTCTTTTCGAAGACGATGGGTTTGAATCCACGCAGGCCCAAGATCTCGGCGGCCGAAAGACCTGCAGGGCCGGCGCCGATAACGGCCACCACGCGGCCGGCACCGTTCTTAAGAGGCGAGGCCGTTTCGCGTTCGCGACCCAAGCGGGGGTTGACGGCGCATTCCAGCGGCTCCCCGTGTGTGGCATTGTTCAGGAAGGATTCGAAACACCACAGGCAGCAGATGCAGCGTTTGATGTCGGAAACGCACCCCGCGCTGGTCTTGTTCGTCCAGGAGGGATCGGCCAGATGCGGCCGTCCCAGGCACACGAAATCCTGATAGCCTTCGGCAATCTGGGATTCGGCCTGTTCCGGGCTCCTGATCAGATTGGCGGCCAGTACCGGAATTTTGACGTTGTCTTTGACGGCCTTGGCCAGATCCTTGCGCCAGCCCGGTTCGTAGGATATGGGCTCGAGCCAGTAGTTCATGGTCTCATAGTTGGCGGAAGAGACATCGATGGCATCCACACCGGCTTGTTCCAGGCGCTTGGCGATGGCGATGCCATCGGCCAGTTCTATGCCCTGACCAGGGCGACCGATGCAGCGGTAGTATTCGTCCACGGACAGACGCACGGCGATCGGGAAATCCGGCCCGCACAGGCTGCGAATGCGGCTGATGATCTCCAGGATGAAGCGCATGCGGTTTTCAAAAGACCCGCCGTATTCATCTGTGCGACGATTGGTATGGGGACTCAAAAACTGCTGGATGAGGTAGCCGTGGGCGGCATGTAATTCGACACCGTCGGCGCCTGAGAGCTGGACGCGGTGGGCGGCCTTGATAAAGTCCTGGATCAGGCTCTTGACCTCCCAGTGCCATAAGGCCCGGGTCTTCTGCTTGGAGTACGTGCAAACCACGGCCGAGGGCGCTACGACGGCCGGGACCAAGCCGGTCTGGGCGAACTTCTCCACAGCAGGCACCAGCTTGAAAAAGTACTTCCAGTAGCCGGGCCATGCCCTTCCGATCAGTTCCATGGCCGGCCAGGAACCGATCATGAGCGAATTGCTCTGGCGTCCCGGATGGTGGAGCTGGCAAAACATCTTGGCACCATGGACATGCACGCGTTCGACCATCCGGGCAAAAGGCTCGATGTGCCGGTCGCTGCTCATGGCCAGCTGGCGGGGTAGGCCGGCGCCATGGCGTTCATTGACGCGCGTGATGCCGGTGATTATGAGCCCCAGGCCGCCCCGGGCGCGTTCCTCGTAGTAGCCGATCAGCTGCTCCGAAGGCGTGCCGTCGAAATTGGCCATGCCCACTTCCAGGGGCGGTAGCACCACCCGGTTGCGTATGGCGACCTTGCCGATTGAACCTGGTGATAATAAGTGTTCGTAACCCATATATTCTCCTTGATGCAAGCTGTTGTCGGTTTTAAAGGTTACAATGGTTGCATAATGCAATTATTAGACATTGTCAAGCACAAAGGTTCACTCGATGAAACTCTCAGCTGAACAGTGGTACGGATTTCGCATACAACTCTGCCGATGGCGAAAGAGAGCGAAGAGGGTCAGGAACGAACTGAACAACCAACCAGCAAGCGCATTGAGAATGCGCGCGAGAAGGGGCAGGTCTCCAAGAGCACCGAGGTCTCAACGGCCTTCCTGTTCTTTGTCAGCGTTTTGGCGTTCTATTTCTATATCCCTTCGGTAGCCAAGCAACTTGCCGATCTTGTCCGCTACTATCTCAGCAATCTCATGCTCTGGAACGGCACCCAGGAGTCATTCGTAAGCATCTTTAAAAGCGGGGTCGTCCAGCTGTCCATTTTGCTGCTCCCCATCCTGATTGTCTTCTTGGCCACCGGCCTGTTCTCAAATATCGTTCAGATCGGATTCAACATCAGCGGCGAACCGCTTATTCCCAAGCTTACCAAGCTCAATCCCATTACCGGGTTCAAAAACAAGTTCATGTCTCTGCGCAGCCTGGAGCAACTCGTCAAATGTCTGGTGATCCTCCTCATATTCTCCTGGGTGGCTTACCGGGCTATTCGGCGTGAGTTGCCGCTTTTCCCACCGTTATTGAATTGTGACATAAGCGTCATTGCTATGACGTTTTTCCGGGCCGTGATGCGTCTGCTCTGGGACTCTCTGTGGATGTTCATCCTGATTGCGGTCGCGGACTTTCTCTTCCAGAGGTGGCAACATACCCAGGATCTCATGATGACCAAGCAGGAGGTCAAGGAAGAGCACAAACAGAGCGAGGGCGACCCCCGTGTCAAAAGCCGCATCCGCTCCATCCAGTATCAGATGGCGCGCCGGCGCATGTTTAAGGCCGTGCCTAAGGCCACCGTGGTCATCACCAACCCCACCCATTTGGCGATCGCGCTGAAATACGAGCGCGGCAAAATGTTGGCGCCCATGGTCGTGGCCAAGGGCGCCGGTTTCGTAGCGGAAAAGATCAAGGAAGAGGCCCGCAAGCACTCCGTACCGATCATGGAGAACAAACCGCTGGCGCAGGCCTTGTTCAAGGCTGCCGACATCGGCGATTTCGTCCCGGAAGAGCTGTACCGGGCCGTGGCCGAAGTCATGGCGTATGTCTATCGTCTCAAGCCCGGACTGGGTCTCGGATAATAAGGCGAGGCCTTAAGGAGCACGCAGCATGGCAAGAGCAGACGTCATACCGTTCAAGGACTCTGATAAGTTCACAAGCGACATATTCATGGGCATCGGCGTCCTGGCGGTGTTGGTCATCATCCTGGTTCCATTGCCGACCTTTGCCCTGGACATCCTGCTGACCTTCAGCATCACCATGGCCATCATCATCCTCATGGTGGGTATGTACACCACCAACCCCCTTAACTTCTCGTCTTTCCCATCCCTGCTGCTCGTCATCACCCTATACCGGCTGGCGCTGAACATCGCCTCCACGCGCCTCATCCTGCTGCATGGCTCCGAGGGCGATGCGGCCGCCGGACAGGTGATCCGGGCCTTCGGTCAGTTCGTCGTGGGCGGCAGCTATGTGGTGGGCATGGTGGTGTTCGTCATCTTCGTCATCATCAATTTTGTGGTCATCACCAAGGGCGCCACGCGCATCGGTGAGGTGACGGCCCGCTTCACCTTGGATGCCATGCCGGGCAAGCAGATGGCCATTGATGCCGACCTGAACGCCGGTATGATAACCGAAGAAGACGCCCGCAAAAGGCGCGAAAAGATCTCGCGTGAAGCGGAATTCTACGGCGCCATGGACGGTGCCACCAAGTTCGTACGCGGCGACGCCATCGCCGGCATCATCATCGTGGGCATCAATATCGTGGGCGGCATCATCATCGGCGTGCTGCAGATGAAAATGCCCTTTGGCGACGCCCTCAAGACCTTCTCTCTGCTGTCGATCGGCGACGGTCTGGTGGCCCAGGTCCCGGCCCTGCTCATCTCCACCGCGGCCGGCATCATCGTAACGCAGTCCGCCTCGGATAAATCCCTGGGAAAACTCCTGCAGGAACAGCTCTCATTCCAGCCCGCGGCCATTCTTAGCTCGGCCGGCATCGTGTGCTTTTTCGGGCTCATGCCGGGCATGCCGCATATACCTTTCATCCTTATTTCGGTCGGTATCGCCACTCTGGCATGGATAAGCATGCGCGCTCATGTTGAGGAACAGGTGGAGGAAGCCCCCCCGGTGGAAGAAGAGCTCACAACCGAGACGCTCTTGCCCATGGATGTGCTGGAGTTCGAGGTCGGATATGGACTCATACCGCTGGTGGATACATCGCAGGGCGGTGAACTCTTAAGCCGCATCAAAGGCATGCGTCGACAGGTGGCCGGTGAGCTGGGGATTATCGTGCCGCCCATCCACGTGCGCGACAACCTCGAGCTCAAACCCAATGAATATCGTCTACTGCTGAAAGGCTCCGAGGTGGCGCGCGGCGAAGCCATGGTGGATCGGATGCTGGTCCTCAACCCCGAGGATGTACAGACCGATATCGCCGGCGTACCCGTCAAAGAACCGGCCTTCGGCCTGCCGGCGCTCTGGATCAAGAAGGCCGACAACGAACGCGCGCAGCTCTCGGGTCTTACGGTCGTGGATCCCGCCACGGTTATCGCCACCCATCTGACCGAGGCCATCAAGAGCGGTTCCTATGAGCTCATGGGCCGCCAAGAGCTGCAATCCATTCTGGATACGGTTTCCAAGACACACCCAAAAGTCGTAGACGAGCTCGTGCCGGGCATTCTGCCCGCCGGGGTCATCCTGCGCGTGCTCAAAAATCTCCTCAAGGAGCGCGTCTCGATCAAGAACATGCTCACCATCCTGGAGACGCTGGCCGACTATGGGGCGGTGGTCAAGGATCCCGATTTTTTGACGGAGTATGTCAGACAAGCCCTCATGCGTATCATCGCGCGGCCCTATGTACAGAATGACACCATCAACGTGGTGGCTCTGGATCCCGCTATTGACGCCCTGGTCGTGAATTCCATCCATCGCACGGAACATGGTTCGTATCTTGCATTAGACCCCGACAGGACGCAAAAGATACTATTGGCACTGACCAAGGAGGTAAACAAGGTGAGCAAGCAGGGCATCATTCCGGTGTTGCTGACATCGCCCATGACCAGGGCGCATATCAAGCGACTGTCCGAGCGGTACATGCCGGAACTGGTGGTGCTCTCCCACAATGAGATTCCTCCTGATGTAGGCATTAAAAATATGGGGATGGTACGCATAGATGCAGATAAAAACGTATAAAGCCCCCTCCATGAAAGAGGTGCTTGCGCAGATCAAGTCCGAGATGGGCCCTCATGCGATCATCGTTTCCACGCGCCAGGTCAAGGACAACAGTTATGGTCTCATGACCAAGCCCGTGGTGGAAGTTACGGCGGCCGTGGACTACGATATGATGCGTCTCGCTTCCGGCAAACCGTCCAAGGTTGCGTCACCGACACCCATGCCGGATGAAGCCGAAGTGCAGCCCGAGATCAACGCCGTCAAGTTCGACATCACGGCCATGGGAAGCGAGATCACCGAACTCAAGGGTATGCTGCAGACCTTGCTTAAGGTCAACGGCGTGGAAGAAGCGCGTGAAAACCCCTTGCGCAACACCCTTCTGGCGCAGGGGCTCAAGCCCAGCCTCGTGAACCTCATCCTTTCCAAGCTGGGAGACAAAGCCACGCCGCAATCGGTCAAGGGGCTCCTCTCCAAGGTCGTGCATGCCGACTCGCATATGCCCAAACAGATTCAGATCGTCGTGGGCACCACCGGGGTGGGCAAAACCACCACGATCGCCAAGCTCGCGGCCCGGGCCGTTCTGAACGAAGGCCTCAAGGTGGGGCTGATAACTTTGGACACCTACCGCATCGGCGCGGTCGAACAGGGCCGTATCTATGCCAAGATTCTTGGCGTCCCCTTCGTATCCGTGACCAGTCCCGAGGAATTCAAGCACGCCGTCATCCAGTTCCGTGATAAAGACCTGGTGATGGTCGATACGGTGGGCCGTTCGACTGCCAGCGACGAGCACGTGGGGCAGCTCAAGGAGTACTGTGCCAGTCTCCCGATGGCCAAGATACTGGCGATGCCCGTAGCTACACGCGATTCTGAAATGGAAAAGATCATGCGTACCTTCGCCCCCTTGGGCATCGACCGCATGATCTTCACCAAGGCCGATGAAGCCGTGACAGCCGGTACGGTCTTAAGCCACAATCTCCTCTACCGCACACCCATCGCCTACATCACCAACGGCCAGCGGGTGCCCGAAGATATCGAGCCCGCCAGCCCGGAAATGATCATCGCGATGTGTCTGGGAGAAGTCCAATGACAGATCAGGCACAAACCCTGCGCCGCATTGTGAAGGGCGGCGACAAATCACCGCAGGTGATATCGGTCACCTCGGGCAAGGGCGGGGTAGGCAAAACGACCGTTGTCACCAACATGGCCATCATCCTGGCCTCCCAGGGCAAAAAGGTCCTGGTGTTCGATGCCGATCTGGGCCTGGCCAACATCGATGTGATGCTCGGGCTGACCCCGCGCCACAACATCAAGCATGTCCTGGACGGCCAATGCCGCTTGGAGGACATCCTCCTGGAAGGACCTCTGGGCATCAAGATCATCCCGGCCTCTTCCGGCGTGCAGGAACTGGCCGATCTTTCCCGCGAACAACAGCTTTCGATCGTGAATACCCTGGACTACTTCGACGAAGACATCGACTATATGTTCCTGGACACCGGGGCCGGCATTTCCAAAAACGTGATGTATTTCAATACCGCGGCCCAGCGCATCGTGGTGGTGGTGACGCCCGAGCCTACCTCCATTACGGATGCCTATGCCCTGATCAAGGTCCTGCGGACCAAACACGGGATAAAAAGGTTCGACCTTATCATAAATAATGTGCTATCAGCGGGGGAAGGAAATGAGGTAGCGAAGAAACTTATGATGGTTTGTGATCGATTTTTAGGGGATGTGGCCCTTGACATGCTGGGGTCTCTTCCGCATGATTCTAGTATTCCCG
>JBDKSM010000129.1:0-33571 GCA_039680665.1 Syntrophaceae bacterium
CGGCGGGCTTGAGCCCCATTACCTTATAGGTGAACCGGACACCGATCCCTGTTACGAACAAGCAACCGATTACGATCCAAAGTGCTGTCATGGCCTTTCTCCTTTCATTCGCTTTCTGATTATAAAAAAGCAACAGTTATGCCAGATTGGTCGTATTTATATCTTATTGATATTACTATTTTTATCAATAAAGCCGACCCCCCCCTCCTGACAGCTTGGCAAGAGACACGGTCTAGTGCCTTCCGGGCTTGGACAAAATGACAATTATTCTATGATCCCAGCCCCGTGAGCGTGACAACCTGGCAGCATACCCGTTAGAGAATCTTGCCCACCAGAAAAAAAAGCAGCATGCCCACGATCACGGTGCCGCCCAGAGAACGCGACCACCAACCGAAGGCCAAGGTGGGCAGAGCTACCAGGAATTCGGGCCGGGAGAGAGAAATCGCGTGCGTGTGCGGGTCTGTGAGAATAGCGGGCAGAACCAGGGCACTCAAGATACTGGCCGGCACGAACTTGAGCCAGCGCACCAGGAGAGGGCTGACATCGCGGCCGGTCAGCCATATAAGGGGCAGCCAGCGTGGGATATAGGTCACCAGGCCCATCCCGACGATACAGAGCAGATAGATATTGAAGCTCATGATGGACGTTCTCCGTGGCGTCGCCTGCTTGGAAACCGCTCCTGGATAACCACGCCTGCGGTGGCGGCTATGACCGTTGCGATGATCACATGCCAGTTCCCGGGAGAGAGCCGGGAGAGAAAAACGGCCAAAACGCCGGCAAGCAAGGCCACGGCCGCCATCAGCCAGCTCGTTACCTGCAACATCAGGAGGGCCAGAAACATGGCCGTCAGGGCATAGTCGATACCCAGGGCGCCCTCCGGGATCACTTCACCCAGATATCCGCCGGCCACGGTACTGATGAACCACACGAGATTGGCGGAATGGTTGACGAAAAGGGCGCGTCGGATATCCCAATCGCCCTGATTGAAACGGGTCAGGTTTACGGCAAAGGATTCATCCGTTACGCCGTAGGCGTACAGGCTCAAGAGCCATTTGGACCTGCCTTTGAGGTGCAGGGCCAGGGCGGAGCTCATCAGCACGTGCCTGAGATTGACGAAAAAGGTGGTGATGATGATGGAGACAACGCCCGCACCGGCGCCGAACATGGAAACCGCGATGAACTGTGAACTGCCGGCAAAGACGATCGCGGACATGAGCGCAATCATCAGGGGCGTCAAACCCTGTTTGGCTGCCAATACCCCGAAGGGCACTCCCACGGCCGCATAGCCTACCCAGATCGGCAGGGCCGCATTCAGTGCCTGCGCAAGAGCCGAACGCGCTTCGACCCTCATCATGTCGTGCCTGCTTAGAACCCTTGGCCGTTGCGCAGGTAATTGCCACGGCCGGTGGGCCAGGGAAGAGCATTGATTCGGGCGGAAGACACATCCCAGATCTGAACGCCGCCCAGGCCGGAACCCAAGGTGTCTTTCAAGGAGATGATAATTTCTATCATACCATCGCCGTCGATGTCCGCCAGGGTTGGGGGGCTCATGCTGCCCCGTTTGACGAGCTTGACCTTATATAATTCAATGCCACCGGCAGAAAGGATGATGAGGTGGGAGACATCCTGGGCCGTGGAGTAAGTGGTGAAGACGACCTCACTAAGGCCGTCATCATCCAGATCTCCGATGACGGCACCCGAGGCGCCGATAAAGGGGGCGCCCGCCTGATCGAAGGCATACGACCACAAGGTGGCGCCGTCCGGCGAGAAGCAACGCATGCGCCCATCATAGGACGGCACCACGATCTCGGGTCGGCTGTCGCCTGAGAGCTGTCCCAAGGCCGGGGACGGGGCCACCTGTACGATATTGTCTTCGTAACCGGTAAACAGGGGGGCTCCAGAACAGATCGGGGTTTCGAAGCCGGTACAACGCGTGAGGTCCGGGTTGAGAACCCACAGGCAGTTGCCGCGGTTCACATACTCACCGGCGCGCTCATGATCGGAGTAGACGATAAGCTCCGGACTCCCGTCGCCGTCCAGGTCACCGAAGACCGGGGATGAATCCGTGAACTCGTCACGATCATTGCCGTCCGCGCCCCAGCCCTGTATGGCAAGGTCGATATCATGAAAAAAAGGCACGCTGCTCACGTATGGCCCGCTGAAGATGGGATTGGCCGGCAACGGGCTGCCGTTGGCATGCATGATCCCGATCGCGCTGCAATCATAGGTGCTCACCACCTCGAGCCGGCCGTCATGGTCGAAATCAGCGGCGCCGATATTCTGATCGTACCCGCCGGATGAACGACATTCCGCGCAATTCTGCACCTGGGGCCAGCCGCTGAGCACCGTGCCGTCCAATCGCCAGACCACGCTTACCGGACCGTCGAGGGTCTTTTGGGCCAGGATCTCGGATGTGCCGTCATCATCGAGGTCAGCCCCCGCCAACGACCTGATCTCGCCGGCCGAACCCGGAAACGTCCGGGGCCAACCAGCTCTCATATAACCATTGTGATCATAGAGCGCCACGGCATTGCTGTACGCGATGGCGATCTCTCCATACCCATCGGCGTCCAGATCACCGACCACGGGCCCGGCGTATTGCCGGCTGTCGCCGTGATCATTGGCCGAAGTGGCGGATTCACCCACCGGGGCGCGCCAGAGCAAGGTTCCGGCCGCATTCCAGACATAGAGCACGCTGTGCCGAGCGGCGATAATCTCATTTTGTCTATCGCCATCCAGATCGAAGACCGCGGGGGAAGCAAACCAATTCTCATCCCAACTGGCCGGCAGGGTCAACCTGAGCACGGGTCGGGATACGTTCGTGGATGTCGGGCCTGTGTCCGAGCCGGATCCCGAATCCGGGTTGGATCCGGATTCTGAGCCTGTGTCTTTTGCCCCGTGATCATCACCGGAAGAAGAGCCTCCCGAACATGATACCAGGATGAGCGCCGCCAGAATAAGCGTCCAAAGGATTCCACACTGACGGAGTCCACTGCGAGTGGTTGGATATTGACGGCCAGGATTCTGCGTTGCAGTTGGTCTGAAGTCTGTCTTCCGAACTACCTTCAACGTGTCCCCTCTTATCGTAATCGCAATCCTGGTCTTTTATAGCATCGATAACAGCCCATGGTCTACCCCCCAGAAGATGGCCCATGGATACCCGGAATAACGCGTAAATCAGTCCAGGTGCTCCTATCAGAAACAATACCTGAGGTTCACACTCAGATACTCCTGAACACTTGCGATGTCCTGATCGATCTTCCCCGTATAAGCCGAGCCGTCACCGGAATAATTATAACTATCACCGTCTCCTGTGATTTTCAGGTATTCGTAGCGCACACCCAATGCCCAATGGTCGGAGAGGTCGCCCCGGCATTGCAGACCATAACGGAGGGCGCGTCCGGTGTAATCGGTTTCGGAAATACTCCCCGAACCGGTGATGCCGATCAGGTGATGATCCCGGTCATGTCCTAGGGCGTAGGGAGAATAGCCGATATCGACGCGCACTGTGATGCCTGTGGCCACATCCACACCGGCCTCGACAAGAAGATAAGGGATGGCATACGAGACTTCATAGGTAATAATCTTGCCGTTATAGCTATCGGCCGCGGCCGCGCCCCCGAAATAATAGGCATATGAAGGGTACCTCTGCGTGGTGTCGGAAACATCATAATCAAAGTACTGGTACAGCAGGCCTAAGCCTGCGCCGATCGACCATCCCGACTTGAGAAGAAGCGCATAGCTGGCCTTGGCATCCAGTACCCAGGCATCGAGACTGGCCTTGCTCTCGGAATAAATGTCCAGGGAGTTGGGGCGGGGGTCATGCACCAAGGGCGCGCCGTCTTCATAGACCAGATACCAGTACCCCCAGTCGGAATCCTCCATGCTTCCAGCGTCGGTACTGAGATTTTTCTTAAGCTCGAAGTTCAGGTTCAGCCTATCTTTATACTGCAGGGCGGTTGTCAGACCCAGCATATAGACATCGAGAGGGAATTTCAGTTCGCTCAAGGGTGACGGGTATTGCCTGGTTGCGCCGAAAGCATCCACAAAGAGCCCTCCCCGCTGGTAGCGCGTGTATCCCTGCAGAGAGCCCAGGTCCAGACCGACCTCGCAATGAAGCCCCAGGTCCTGCATATTCTGGATGAGGGATACCGGGGCGTTATCATCCTGAACCGCAGGCGCCTGCGCCAGAGCAGACCCGGCATAACCCAGCATGGCAATGAAACTGAGCGCCGTTATGAAACTCCTTTGCATCCCATCCTCCCGTCATTCATGATTTCGTAATCCCTTTTATATGCTGCGCCTTACCCGGTCTTATGAAGATGTCCCATGGACGTCATCAACATATCACAAGCGACCATACCATTGAAGTTTTATTCCTATGATATCTATAATGATTATGTAACAGAAATCCCTCCTTGGTTCGTGAGCGGGCAAGATAACGGGGCCATGATCCCATTTTCTCTGCATTACTGATTTGCAGCTGTATACAACCTCATAGATTGACTCTTAAGCCTCTTGCCTTTATACTCCACATGCCGCGGCAAGGCGGTCACAAAAAGCCCCGCGGCGATAGGAGAGGCATACATGAGCAATATCATCAACCGCGACACGATCGGCGACATGGCCCGGCGGGCGGCCACTAAATATGGGAACAAGACCGCCATCATCTTCCAAGATATACGACTTTCCTTTTACGACCTCGAACGCGAAGCCAGGCGTTTCGCCAACCTCATGTCCCAGTACGGGATTGTCAGGGGCGACCGCGTGGCGGTATACGCCTACAATTCACACTACTACCCCATCAGTATGCTGGGGCTGGCAAAGATCGGGGCCATCCAGGTGCCGATCAACTACATGCTGGGCGCCGAGGAGATT
This sequence comes from Syntrophaceae bacterium, assembly GCA_039680665.1. Classification (GTDB taxonomy): domain Bacteria; phylum Desulfobacterota; class Desulfomonilia; order UBA1062; family UBA1062; genus JAKQBR01. Next base: position 4,879 of record JBDKSM010000129.1, read on the forward strand.
GCCTATATCGTCAACCATTCCGGGGCGCGCATCTTCATTATCGAGGATACGTTATATCCCGTCATTGCGCAGTCCCAGGCCAAGTTTGCCACCGTAGAGCGCTGGGGATTCATCCCCTTGAGCGACGCGGCGGTGCCGGAAGGATTTTTCAATCTCATCTCGGACATGGCGAAGATGCCCGCCGATGAGCCCCAGGTGGAGGTCAGCGCCGAGGATGTAGTCCAGATACCGTATACCAGCGGCACGGAATCGAAGCCTAAGGGCGCCATGCTTTCGCATCGGGCGCTGATGTCGCAGTACCACAGCTGTATCTTCGACGGGCAGTATGAGACCGACGACGTGAGTCTGCACGCCCTGCCCCTATTCCACTGCGCCCAACTGCACTGTTTCCTGATGCCCTACCTGTACGTAGGTGCCACCAATGTCATCATGCACAAGGCCGATGCGCTGGAGATGATCAAGCTGATCGAGAAGTACCAGATCACGCACATGTTCGCCCCGCCCACGGTCTGGATCGGGATATTGAACCATCCGGAATTCAAGAACTATAATCACCGCAGCCTTAAGAAAGCGGCCTATGGCGCCAGCATCATGCCGGTGGAGATCATCAAGCAGCTCTCGGTCACCTTCCGCGGCCTCAAACTCTGGAACTACTACGGTCAGACCGAGATGGGCCCGGTGGCCACCATCTTGAAGCCCGAGGATCAGCTCTTGAAACCCGGCTCGGCCGGCAAGCCGGTCTTGAATGTCGAGACCAGGCTTATGGATGATGACGGCAAGTTCGTGCCGGTCGGCACGGTGGGCGAAATTGTGCACCGATCCGGGCATGTCATGACAGGCTATCTGAATGATCCGGAAAAAACCAGTGAGGCCTTCGCCTTCGGCTGGTTCCACAGCGGCGATTTAGGCATGTTCGACGCGGACGGATACCTCTATGTGGTGGACCGCAAGAAGGACATGATCAAGACCGGCGGCGAGAACGTGGCCTCGCGCGAGGTCGAGGAGGTCTTATACCAGTATCCGGGCATTGAAGAGGTGGCGGTGATCGGGCTGCCCGATCCCAAGTGGATCGAGATCGTAGCCGCGGTGGTGGTGCCCAAGCAGGGGGCCCTCATCACGGACAAGGATCTGATCGCCTTCTGTAAGGAACGCCTGGCGGGATTCAAGTGTCCCAAGCGCATTGTCGTGGTCGACAAGCTGCCCAAGAACCCGTCGGGCAAGATCTTGAAACGCAAGCTCAAGGAGGAGTTCAAGGCCTGAACCGGCGGGGTCTATGCCATACCGACACCGGCATAAGGCCCCGCCAGAATGCCACCATGCCTTCTTTTTAAGCGGAATAGTCGAGGGACGAATTGTCGCTTAAACCGCCCATCAGGCTCTGATAGAGCGCCAGGGCCTTCTGCACGAAGTTCTGATAGGACGCATCCCGGTCATCAAGATACGCCTGCAGCTCCGTAGCGCTCAGCACACCATCGCCGTCGATATCATACTTGGATAGGATCCCTGACGCCTGGGACGTGCTGCTGGTCGTGTCGGTGCTGTCGTCCGTCCGTGCGGCAGCTTTCGCTGAAGGCGGTTTTATCCCGCTGGCGTCCAGAAACGTCTCCAGCTCCGTAGCACTCAGCTCCCCGTCAGCGTCCGTGTCATAGGTGGAGATGGCCTCGCTGGTGTCGATCGTGGTGCCGGTTTCCTCCGACATATTTGCGGCCCAGGTCGAGAGCTCCGACTCGGAGATCCCGCCGCTAGCGTCGGTGTCGAGGGCATCGAACAACCCCGGCTGAATAGGTGGCGGCGGAGGCCCTTGCATCATGCCCATGCCACCCATACCCTGCTGCATGGTGGCACTGACAAAGGCTTGCATCTCCTCGCTCGAAAGCCCCCCGTCGCCATCGGCGTCATAGGTGGAAAGCGCCTCGCTGGTGTCGATCGCCTGTCCCGTTTTCTCCGCCATCGCGCTGGACCACGTGTCCAGCTCCATCTGTGACAGCGTGCCGTCCCCATCGGTGTCCAGCTTGCCAAACATCTGGGCCTCATCCGGCGGTTTGGGCCGCATGGACTGGGGCTGCAGATAGCTCTGATAACCGGTGCTATTGCCTATCCCGTTGATCATTCATTACCTCCTTTGTTTTTTATACAGCGCCTTCGCTCTGGCCTGTCCGTAGCACATGGTTCGTGATCCATTCCCGGATGCGCTCCTTCTTTCAAGGATATGCATCCTGCACCGTCCCTCCTCATACTTGTCTTGCCTCTTTTGGTGCAGGCCAGAACCGTGCCAGAAACCGGCAGGAGAACGCCTTCAACAAAGAATTCAAGGGGAAAGTAAGTTACCGTTCTTCATGTCGTTTTCACTGCGCGATCGGCGGTCTTCGAGGACCTCGTGCGCGCGCTTCAAGAGGATGGATTTCCAGTTTTTGATCTGGTTAGGGTGCAGATTGTGCTCATCGGCGATTTTTTCCAGCGGTTTTTCGCCTTTGATGTACTCCACCACGACGCGTGCCTTGAAGTCGCCGGTATAGCGTTTACGCTGTTTCATAGTCACCCTGCTTTATCGTGTTCAGCCCACGACCGTAACTAATATTGGTTTGATTTTATTCTTAATTTCTTTTCCCGATCATACGTTAAGGCTCCCGCCCAAGGCCAATGAACAGGAAACGATTGCCAACGCCCCAGGCAATTCTTTCCAGGTCCTGCCGGTGAACAACTGCCTCGGAGGGATTGCATATGGCCGGAAGCCCCAGAGCCCTCATCAATGAACGGCAGCGGGTCTGGCTGATTTGAGGGCCGTCATTCTCTGTATCTCGTTCTCCTGTTTCTTCGTGATCATGCCGGAGACCTGTGCCTGCCTGATGAGCTTCAAGGCTTGCTTGTCCATGGCTGACCGGAAGCTCTCGAAGGGTATCCCATAGGCTTCCAGGATGGCCGGAGGCGGAGACGCTATCAGCAGCTGCTTGACATTCTCCTGCGTCAAGCCGGTCAGCTCGCTGAGCACGTCGATCTCCTGGCATCGTATCAGCATCATGATTGCGACGGGCATGGGCCCTTCAGGGGCATGCCGCCCACCCCCCTGACATATCATGGGCACTGCCGACGTAGGGCCGGAGGGAGCGGGTGATTCGATCCCGAAAGCGGGACCGACTATGAGGAGGCCTATCACCAGTACCGCTGCCATCAACACGGGTGTTCTGCGCATGAAATATCTCCTTTCTCCATTCTTAGTGTGTATCTCTTCGTGCCATAGGAATATGGAGAACTTATGGAGAAACCATGACATTATTGTGTCACTTGCGTTTATGGAACCTGCATATATCTTGAGTGCCGCCCTGCCATGGGACAGGTGCGAGCTCGTGGGCCGGCAATTGTTTTACCGATCGGTTAATTATTGTCTTGAATTCACTCCCCAGGCATGGTATTTCTGATTGCCAGATACACCTTTGTAATGCAGACGTTAGGCTGATTTATTCCCCCACAGAGGGAAGTGCCTGCTGGGATTACATGCTTACCATGCGCTACAGGTCATGGACAATTGAGACTATAAAGAGGAGGTATTTATGTCGACGTTCAGTTTGGATGAGGATCAACGGCAGATACAGGAATCGATGCACCGTTTCGCGGCTGACAAGATGCGGCCCATCGCCCGCGATTGCGACGAGAATGCCGCCATCCCGGACGAGTTTCTCACGGATTCGTGGGCGCTGGGTCTTGCCCCCAACATGATCCCGGAGCAGTTCGGGGGCTATGCTTCGGCCAGGTCCGTGCTCAACAATGCCATCATGGCTGAAGAACTGGCCTACGGCGATCTGTCCCTGGCCGCTGCGGTCATGGCGCCGTACCTGTGCGTATTGCCGATTCTTGAGATGGGCAATGAAGCCCAGAAGGCCAAGTACCTGCCCGCATTCTGCGGGGACAATTACACCATAGGCACGCTGGCCGTCATGGAACATGCGGTCGGTTTCAACATCAACAACCCCGCGACCACAGCCCAAAAAAAGGGAACGAAATACATTCTGAATGGGAAAAAATGTCTCGTGCCGTTGGCCAACAAAGCGCCCTTCTTCATCGTGGCGGCTACGACCGCCGTAGGCGGCGGAGCAGGCGCGGTGGAGGCCTTCATCGTGGAGAAAAACACCAAAGGCCTGAGTGTGGGCGAGAGGGAAAAGAATATGGGCTTAAACGCCCTGGACCTTTTCAGAGTTTCCTTTGACGAGTGCGAGGTCGGCGCTGAAAACCGCCTGGCCGGCCTCGACTATAGCCGTCTGGTGGCCTGCAGCCGGATCGCCCTGGCTTCGGCCGCGGTGGGCGTGGCGGCGGCGGCGCGCGATTACTGTATCAATTACGCCAAGGAGCGCGTGACTTTTGGCCAGCCCATCGCCACCAGGCAGACCATCGCCTTCATGCTGGCCGACATGGCCATCGAGATCGACGGCGCGCGTCTTCTCAACTGGAAGGCGGCCTGGTCCGCGGACCAGCAGGACAATCCCCTGAGGCTCGGCTATCTGGCCAAACAGTATGCCGCCGAGCAGTCGTTCAAATGCGCGGACTACGGGATATCAATCCTGGGCGGCCACGGTCTCATCCGTGAGCATCCGGTTGAAATGTGGTTCCGCAACGCCCGCGCCTTCGCCATGCTCGAAGGCCTCATCATGGCATAATTTCGTTAGGAAGGAGGAGATAAAAATGATCAGTTTCGAAACGCCTGAAATGGTGGATCAAGTAAGGAACATGCTGCATGGCATGGTCAACAATATCGTACGTCCCATCGCCCGCTACTACGACGACCACGAGCATGAGCGCGCCAAGGAGCTGGACGCCTTTGCCCCCATCATGCAGGCCGGCATGGGCGGCGGCGGACGCAAGGGCGCCAAGAAGGAGAAGAAGGAGATCAAGGCCACCGATGACCGCATCGGCGCCAACGCCATCTCCGTGGCCGGGGCCGAAGAGATGGCCTGGGGCGACGTGGGGTTGATGCTGGCCATGCCGGGCGGCGGCCTGGGCAATGCCGCCGTGGACGCCGTGGCCACCGACGAACAGTACGAGCGCTTCGGCAAAAAGTACTGCGCCATGGCCATCACCGAGCCGGGCTGCGGTTCGGACGCCAGCGCCGTGACCGCCACGGCCGTGCTGGACGGCGATGAGTATATCATCAACGGCGAGAAGATCTTCGTGACCGACGGGGAGCGCTGCGAGGCGGTCGTGGTGTGGGCTACGCTGGACAAGTCCAAAGGCCGCGCCGCCATCAAGTCCTTCGTGGTGGAAAAAGGGACGCCCGGCTTCCGCGTGGAAAAGCTCGAACATAAGTGCGGCATCCGCGCGTCGGACACCGCCACCTTGGTCTTTGAGGACTGCCGCATCCCCAAGACCAATCTCCTGGGAGATCCGGAGATCAGGCCCGAGGGCGGGTTCAAGGGCGTCATGGCGACCTTCGACGCCACCCGGCCCCTGGTGGCGGCCATGGCCCTGGGATGCGCCCAGGCGGCCTTTGATTTCACCAAGGAAATCCTGGCCAAGGAGGGCATCATCCCCCGTTACGACCGCGGCGCCCTGGAGCTGACGGCAGTGGAGCGCGACCTCTTATGGATGGAAGCCCAGCTCGAGGTCATCCGCTTGATGGTGGTCCGCGCGGGCTGGATGGCGGACAACGGCCGGCCCAACAACCTCGAGGCCTCCATGGTCAAGGCCAAGGCCGGCAAGTACGGCAACATCATCGTGCAGAAATGCGTGGAGCTGCTGGGCCCCATCGGCTACTCCCGCGATTACCTGCTGGAGAAATGGATGCGCGACAACAAGGTCAACGACATCTACGAAGGCACCCAGCAGATCCAGATGATCGTGGTCGCGCGCCGTATCCTGGACTACGGCCGCGACATGCTCAATTAAGGCACCCAGCGCCTTGCGCGGCCCCCGTATAGATTCAGGGGGCCGCGCAAGGAATCGGTCGGGTAAGCATCACCAACCGCCGCATTATTCGCGCCTGTGTCAGTATTATGTCATCGCCTTCTTTCTGGCCTCGCCTACCTCATACTCCCTGATGCTGCGCGCCATTTCCTGAATCTGGTCGGGAAGGATCGTGACCGGCCTGCCGGTGGAAAGCGCCAGATAGTAGATCTGCGCGACCTTTTCCAGGAGTTCGTCGGCCAGAAGCGCCTTGTCCATATTCTTCCCCAGGGCGATGATCCCGTGATTCTGGATGATGTACGCATTGGCGTTGTTCTTGAGCTTAGACGCAACATTAGCGGCCAGCTCTGGACTACCGGACAGCGCGTACGGGACCACCTCGATGGCTTCGCCCAAGGTGAAGGAAATCTCGTCAAGCAGCGCCGGGATGGGCTGATTCAGCACGCCAAAGACGCTGCCGTAGATCTGATGGGTATGCACGACGGCCTTGACGTCGGGACGTTCACGGTAGATCGCGGCATGCATCCCGGCTTCCACCGAAGGGGCGCGCACCCCTTCCACCACGGCGCCTGTCAGATCGACGATACAGATATCATCCAGGGCAAGCTCGTGATATTTCACCGATGACGGCGTGACGGCCATCAGATCCCGGCCGTCTATCCGCACGGAGACATTGCCGCCTGTGCCCCTGAGCGAACCGAAATAGCCATGATCCGACAGCCAGAGACTGGTCTCCAACACTTCCGTCCTATACTCCTCATAAGAACCCATAGGTCGGTTTACCCCCTTTCACGCTCGTCATGGTCCTGATCATGCATCGACATCTCATCAGCCTTGTTTTCCGGTGGAAGGTCAGGACGTCATGGAAGGCCGCTTGTTTCCGGCAAGCTCCTCGCGCTTCTTCTCGTCCAATTCAATCCGGGGCGCCGACCAGCTGAACGTTTCCAACACCTCGGGATTAAGGATATACTCCGGGGGCTCGCCGGCCAGGAGCTTTCTGATCTGGTCGATGGCGATGGCCCCCTGATGCGCCGCGATTTCGGTGGTGTTGCCGCCCAGATGCGGGGTGGCGATCACATTGGGGTGCGAGACGATCGGGTCATCCGTTCCCGGGGGCTCGACTGAAAAAACGTCCAGGGCGGCCCCGGCGATCCTGCCTGAGTTCAGGGCCCACAACAACGCGCTATCGTCCACCAGGGAGGCCCTGGCGGTGTTGATGAAGAAGGCCCCGGTCTGCATGCGCTCGAAGGCCGCGCGGTTCATCATCCCTTTCGTGGCCTCGATCGCGGGGGCATGGATGCTGACAAAATCACTCTCGGCCAGCAATTCATCAAAGGATACCTTGCGGGCCAGAAGCAGAGCGCCTGACTCGGCCGTGACCACCGGGTCGTAGAACACGACCCTGGCGCCGAAGCGGATCAGCCTTGCGGCCACGCAGGCCGCGACATTGCCCATGCCTACCAGCCCCACGGTCTTTCGCCAGAGCTCCCGGCCCTGGAACTTCAGATAGGCCTCGCCCATCTTGGCCATGTCACCTGCCTTCACCTGGCCGTGTTTCAGGAAGTCGAAGGACCCGGGCATCCTGCGCGCCAACATCAGCATGAAGGCGACGGTCAGGTCCGCGACGGCATCGGCGTTCCTGCCCGGGGTATTGATGACCGGGATGCCGTAGGCGGTGGCGGCCGCCAGATCGACGTTGACCGCGTTTCCGCGGCAGGTGACGATGGCTTTGAGATCCCGCGCCTCATGGATGGCGGGGTAATCGACCACGTCCATTTCAGTGACGAAGATCTGCACCCCGGCAAGCGCCTGCGCCAGTTCCGCGCCGCCGTCGTAGATCTTGGCATGCGCGCGCCACTCGGCACACCTCACCTGGCCGATCCCTGCCAGCTCATCGATCGCGCTCTGATCGAGCGAGGCGGTGATGAACATATGCGGAGAAAGAGACGGATCGGCGGCCCTGCCCGCCGTGGGAGAGGGCTCGAAGAGCGCGGCGGTTAAAAGATCGCCGATGACCGTGTCGGTCTCGGCGCGTTTGTCGAAAGCCTGGCGCCAACCGGTATAGAGCTTCTGGTATTTTGCGGACAGAGCGCCCGGTTGATGTTCCTGCATGACTGAAGCCACTTTGTCGGCCCCGGTACCTGCGTCGGCGAATATCCCCGCCCCGACGCCCGCCAGCAGGGCCGCCCCAATCGAGGTAACCTCAGGCACAGGCGGGACAAGCACCGTGCATCCCGTGATGTCGGAGACGATCTGTGAGAAGAGCGCACTTTTGGACATGCCGCCGCAGACCCTTACCGTCTGAATCTTCTTGCCGCTGACCTCCCTGATCTGCTCGAGGTTGGCGCGCACGGAAAAGGCGATCCCTTCCACCAAGGCGCGGACAATGTGTCTGCGGCTCTTAGACGGGTCGCCCGTGATCATGTGGGACAGGGTGAGGTTGCCGATGGGAAAGCCCACGACGTGGCCGTCGAAGAGTGCGGAGCCGAACGTGGAATACACATTGGCGGCCCCGGGCAATGATGTGCCCGCTTCGGCAAAAAGCGTCAGCGTCGCATCTGGGGCATCCGGGTAGAGAAGCCGGGCGAACCAGTCGATGATGTCGCCGGTGACAAGACCGTTGCTCTCCAGGATGAAACGTCCCGGCACGACATGCAGACCGCTCCAGAGCCGGCCGGACTCATCCAGGACCAGGTCTTCGGTCACCAGCTGCAAGGGCATGGTTGTGCCGGCGACGACGGCCAGCCCTCCGTCTTTAACAACGCCTGAGCCCAAGAGTCCGCACTGGGTATCGGCCCCACCGGCGGCCACGGGGATCCCGGGGACGAGACCGAAGATCTCGGCCGCTTGTTTGGTGAGCGTGCCGATGCGGGAGCCCGAATCGACCGGCGGGGGGAAAAGCGCGCGGGGAAATCCGAGGGAATCGATGAGATCCAAGGCCCATTCCCGTCGTTTCAGGTCAAAAAGCAGCGATTCACCGGCCTGGGATCTTTCGCTGGCCATGTTTCCCGACAGAACAAAACTTATCCAGTCGGTAACCGAGAGCGCGGCGGTCGCGCGCTCAAAGAGCTCGGGGGCGTTGTTTTTCATCCATAAGAGACGCGTTCCGAGGAACAAAGGCGTAGGCCAATGACCCGTGACGGCGTGAATCTCCTTGCCGCGCTCCATCCCCAGCACCATGCCTTCGCCCAGGGCGCGGGCATCCCGGTTGGGGGTCGCCAGCAGGATGCGATCTTTAGCATCCAGGACCACGGCCGTATTGCGCATACCGCTGGCCGCGATACCGATGATCTGACTCGGGTCGGCGCCGGCCTTGGCGAGCACTTCGCGTGACGCAGCTCCGAGTTTCTTCAGTATGTCGCCGGTATCGATAGCATATCCGAGACCATTGGTGCCGGGGGCGGCCGGATGGGTCCATCTGCGCTTGGCCGCCGATGTCGCTCCCGTATCCGGATCCAGTAACAGACAGCGTCCAGAGCCTCCACCCACATCGATTGCCATCAAGTAGCGTGTCTTCATAGAAACTCCTTTCTGTTGGAGAAGCTATCATCCCTGAGGTTTGGTATATGATACGGCCAGAAGGCGCGACAAACCGTGTCGGAAAGACAGTGCGGCGCATGTGAATTTCATTACCCCTTATCCCTTTACGTGTCAAAGAGGAGTTTGGAGCCTTACGTTTCACACGTTTCATTCAATGTTCTTAACATTTCATTCAACGAGACCTTGACCTTGAGCCCCGATTCACGTATCAGCGATCCGCGCCGAATCAGCAATTCATCAATAGTTACATTATATTATAATGTTTTTAATCTTCGCCGCAGAAGTTGGCACGGAGTATGCCTTATCATAAACAGCAAGTACGAATGAAGGGAGGAAAAGAAAATGAAAAGGACAATACAAACCGCCATCGTAGCTTTCTTCGTAGTCATGATTACGGCCGGATTCGCATTTGCCGCCGATGCAACGGCCGGCGCCGGGAACTTCCCCTACTTCCACCTGGGCTGCCTGATTATGGGCGGGCTCACCATCACTTCCCTGAAGTTCCGCTTTGAGAAGATCTATCTCAGCGAAGCCATCGGATCCTTTGCCCTGTATGCGGTGTTCGTCGCCCTGTTCACGGCCCCGGCCATCGAAGCGGTCAAGGGTTTGGTCAGCTGATCCATTACCGATAAACCCCATCAACCACGCTCACGGCCCTCAAGGACAGCCTCCTTGAGGGCCGTGTTTTTTCCATCAGCCCCTCAAGTGTTTCTTGAGTTCCTTGATCAGCGCCAGGCAGGTCTGGTTGGCGTCGGCTACCACGGCCACGTCGGCCAGTTTCATCATAGTGGCGCCCGGGTTCTTGTTCACGGCGATGATGAAGTCCGCGCCGGTGATGGCGGCCGTATGCTGGATGGCGCCGCTGATGCCGAAGGCCAAGAGCACCTGGGGCTTTATATGCCTTCCGGCCTGGCCCACCAGGGCGTCCTGGCCAGCCCAGTTGGCGTAGACTACCGGCCGGGTGGCGCCCACCTCGCCGCCCATGAGACGGGCCAACTCGGCAAGGTTGCGGAAGCGTTTCAGACTGCCCATGCCGCGTCCGCCGCACACCACGATGCGGGCTTCCTCCAGCCGCTGTTCGCGCTGTACCTGGCGCTCGGCGCTTACCAGGCGCACACGCGGCCGGGGCAGGTCCTGGGGCAGGGACAGACGCAGGACCTCGCCCGTGGCATGGTAGTTGTGCGGGATCTCGCGGTACACGCCCGGCCTGACCGTGGCCATCTGAGGGCGCCGCGCGGGGGTGACGATCTCGGCCAGGAGATTGCCGCCGAAGGCCGGGGCGGTCTGCACCAGCAGCCCCTCCTCGTCGATATCCAGACCCACGCAGTCGGCGGTCAGACCCGTGGCAAGCAGCTTGGCCACCTTGGGGGCGAATTCGCGGCCGAAGGTGGTGGCGCCCACCAGCACGATCTCAGGGTTATGCTGCCGAATAAGCCAGACCATGAGGCTGGCATAGGTATCCACGTTGTAGTCCTTGATGCGGCTATCGTCGACGACATAGACCGTGTGCGCCCCGTGCGCGATATATTCACCCACGTACTCATCGACCTCGTGGCCGAAGACCGTGGCGCACACCCGGGCGCCGATGCGACCGGCCAGGTCGGTGGCGCGCGATAAGAGTTGCAGGGTCACCCGGTTCTGGAAATAGTTACGGTAGTCGCCGAAAACCCAGATGCTGCGCTGACTCTGTTTATCCTTACTGGCGGCCATTCAAGTCCTTTCCTATGGCGCCGGCGATACGGTCGCCGAAACGGTTGAAGAGCTCCTCCACGATGTCCTTGACCGCCCCTTTCAAGACCACGTTCTCCTTGGCCGCCTGGGGGGCGTACACCGCGCGGATGCGCGTGGCCGAGCCTGCCACGCCGACCTTGTCGCCGTCCAAATCGAGATCGGCGGCGGTGAGGGTCCGGACCTCGGAGGACTGGAAGGCCTCGTTCAAACCGCCCAGGGAGGCATAACGCGGCAGATACTGCTTGGTGGTTACGGTGACCAGTCCCGGCAGGTCCATCTCCAGGGTCTCCAGAAAATTATCGGCCAGACGCCGCATGATCAAGGTCCGGCCCCGCACCTGAAGGTGCTCCACATTGGCCACGCCCGGGATATCCAACTCCACGCAAAGCTGCGGTCCGACCTGGGCGGTCTCGCTGTCGCTGGTATGGCAGCCGCACAGGACCAGGTCGAAATCCGGGCAGAGCTTATATATCGCCCTGCCCAGGGTATATGAGGTTGCCAGGGTATCGCCGCCGGCCAGTTTTGGGTCGCTTAAGAGCACGGCCTTGTCCGCGCCTAAGGCTAGGGCCTCGTGCAGGATCTCGGCCGCGGCTGGCGGACCCATGCTGATGGCCGTGATATAGCCGCCGTGGATCTCCTTCAAGCGCAAGGCCGCCTCGAGGGCATGCCTGCAGGCCGGGTTCATCATGCCTTCGGCCAGGTTGCGCTTCAAGGTCCCGCTCTGGGGGTCCCACGGCAGCTCGGAAACGGCTGGCACCTGCTTGATGCATACGACCAGATTCACCTTTCTCCCCCTAGCTCGGCCTGGTAAGCACGGAGCGCGCGATGACCATGCGCTGCACCTCGCTGGTGCCTTCATAGATCTCGGTTACCTTGGCGTCCCGGTAATAGCGTTCCACGTCGTATTCCTTGCTGTAGCCGTACCCGCCGTGGATCTGAACAGCCTGACCACTCACGCGCGTGGCCAGCGTGCTGCAGTAGAGCTTGGCCATGGCCGCCTCGGCCGAAAAAGGGCTAAGCGCATCCTTCATGGCGCAGGCCCGGTAGAGCAGCAGTCTTCCGGCGTCGATCTCGGTGGCCATGTCGGCCAGCATGTTCTGGATGGTCTGAAACGAGGCGATGGCCTGCTTGAACTGCTGGCGCTCCTTGGAATAGCGCACCGCGGCCTCGAAAGCGGCCTGGGCGATCCCTAAGGCCTGGGCCGCTATGCCTAAGCGTCCGGTGTCCAGGGCAGCAAGCCCGATCTTGAGCCCGTCGCCCACCTTGCCCAGGAGATTTTCTTCGGGCACGCGGCAGTCCTCCAGGAAGAGCGAGGAAACCGGGTTGGCGCGCATGCCGCACAGGTCCTCGATCTCGCCTACGGCAAACCCGGGGGTGGTCTTCTCCACGATAAAAACACTGGCGCCTCTCTTGGCACTCTTGGGATTGGTGACGGCGAAGATCAAGGGCGCCCCGCAAATAGCGCCATTGGTGACGAAGATCTTGGTGCCGTTGATGATGTAGGAATCGCCGTCCTTGACCGCATGCGTCTCGACCCCGCCGGCGTCGCTGCCGGCGTTGGCCTCGGTGATGCAGAACCCGCCGATGATCTCACCGCCTGCCAGACGCGGCAGGAAGCGCCGCTTCTGTTCGTCGGTCCCGAACGTGAGGATGGGATAGAGCCCCACGCTGTTGTGCACGGTTACGCACAGGCCTATGGCGGCGCACACGCGCGAGAGTTCCTCGATGGTGATGGCGTAGCTGATGCTGTCCAGGTCAGCGCCGCCGTATTCCTTGGGCACCTGTAGACCGAAGAAATGAAGCGGCCGCATCTTCTCGATTACCTCCCAGGGAAAGCGCGCCTCCTGGTCGATATCATGGGCGATTGCACCGAGCTCGGTCTCGGCGAAGGCACGCACGGTCTTGCGGATGACCGTGTGCTTCATGCACGGATAAAAATTCAAGCCTGTATCCTCCCCATCAAAAAGCCCCTGGTAATTCCAGCCTGATAGCCTAAAAAAGGCCAAAAGGCAAGCCTGGCCGCTGTTAAGATCCAAGCAAGACTTGAAAAGTTTTTGAGAAAGCACTAAAGAAACTCATAATTTTTCTTCTTTAAGGAGGGTCCATGGAGACCAAACGTGAGGTGCACGAATTCAAGACCGAGGTGCAGCAACTCCTCAATCTGATCATACATTCCCTATACTCCCATAAAGAGATCTTCTTACGCGAGTTGATCTCGAACGCCTCGGACGCCATCGACAAGCTGCGCTTCAAATCGCAGCTCGAACCGGGATTGCTGGAAGGCGACTCGGAATTTAAGATCGAGGTCACGCTTGACGCACAAGCCAGGACCATCAGTGTGAGCGACAACGGCATCGGCATGAACCATGACGAGGTGATCGAAAACATCGGCACCATCGCCAAGAGCGGTACATCGGCCTTTCTCCAGGCCGTGGAACAGAACAAAGGCCTGATCAGACCAGAGCTGATCGGTCAGTTCGGCGTCGGGTTCTACAGCGCCTTCATGGCGGCCTCCAAGGTGACCCTCATTACACGACCGGCCGGTTCCACCTTGGCCACCAAATGGGAATCCTCCGGCGACGGTGCCTACAGCGTCGAGGAGATAGAAAAACCCTCGCGCGGCACGATCGTAACCCTTGAGCTCAGAGAGACCGAAGAAGGCGGCCAGGACTTCTGCGATGCTAATGTCATCAAGGAAATCGTCAAGCGGCATTCGGACTTTGTGAGCTATCCCATCATCCTGGCCGGGGAAACCCTCAACTCCATGAAGGCCATCTGGACCAGGAGCAAGGACGAGGTCACGGACGATGAGTACAACGAGTTCTATAAGCATATCAGCCATGACTGGAACCCGCCGCTGACACGCCTGCACATGCACTTCGAGGGCACGACCGAATACGACGCGCTCCTGTTCATCCCGGCCCATACCCCCTTCGATTACTTCCGGCCGGGCCGCAAACATGGCGTGCATCTGTACTGCAAGCGCGTCTTCATCATGGACGACTGCCAGGACCTGCTGCCCGAATATCTGGGCTTCATCCATGGCGTGGTGGATGCGCCGGATCTGAACCTGAACGTCAGCCGCGAGATCCTGCAGCATGACCCGCTGGTGCGCAATATCCGCAAGAACCTGGTCAAGCGTATCATCGAACTGCTGACCGGCATGGACAAGGACGAGTACGACGCATTCTTCAAGGAATTCGGCCAGATGCTCAAAGTAGGCATCCAGCACGACTACGAGAACCGCGAGAAGCTCTCCAAGCTGCTGCGCTTCCGCACCAGCAAGTCCGGCGAAACGCTCATACCGCTGGATGAGTATATCAGCCGCATGCACGCCGACCAGGATGCCATCTACTACATCAGCGGCGAAGACGCCACCACGCTCATCAACAGCCCGCACCTGGAACGCTTGAAGGAGAAGGACATCGAGGTGCTGCTCATGACCGAACCGGTCGACGAATGGGTGGCGCAGAGTTTGGGCGCCTATGAAGGCAAGGCCTTCAAGAGCGCCGAAAAAGGCGACCTCAATCTGGTGGACATCGACGAAAAGACCAAGGACAGCTTCGCCCCGCTGTTCGCCTTTATCAAGGACGAGCTCAAGGATTCCATCCGCGAGGTGAGAGCCTCCACCCACCTCAAGGACTCGGTGGCCTGCCTGTCCGGAGACACCTACCAGCTGAGCGGCTATCTGGAAAAGATGCTCAAGTCCTTCGGCCAGAAGGTGCCGGAGATCAAACGCGACCTGGAGCTCAATACCGGCCATCCCGTGCTTACAAAGATGCGCACCCTCTTTACCAAGGACAAGAACGACCCGGTCCTCAAGGATTACAGCCAACTGCTTTACGACATGGCCGTCATCGCCGCGGGCGGTAAGGTGGAGAACTCCACGCGCTTCTCCAAGACCGTGGGCGAGCTCATGGCCAATGCCCTGGATGTGGAAACCCTCATGACCGACGCTATCACGGTCTAAGGGAATATGCTATGAAGTGAGCATGTTCTCGCTCACGACGGTGTTTTTCACCTCATTCATGCTGGCGTTCTCCGGGGCCATGATGCCGGGGCCTCTCCTGACCGCCACCATCAGTGAAAGCGCCAGGCGCGGGGCGCTGACCGGTCCGCTTCTGATCCTGGGGCACTCCCTGCTGGAGCTTATCATGCTGGCGGCCCTGCTCATCGGCTTGGCGCCGCTCTTAAAGCTTGACGCGGTCTTCGTTGCCATCGCCTTATCCGGCGCCATGATCCTTACCTGGATGGCCACCGGCATGTTCCGGGCCCTGCCGAATTTAAGCATCGACTGGGATGCGCACCAGAAAAGCTCCGGCCCGCTGGTCACCGCCGGCATCCTCATGAGCCTAGCCAACCCCTACTGGACCATCTGGTGGGCAACCATCGGACTGGGGTACCTCGCGAGCTGCCGCGTCTTGGGCATCCCCGGGATCACGGCCTTCTTCGTGGGCCATATCTGCGGCGACTTCGTCTGGTATACTTTGATTTCGGTGCTGGTAGCCCGAGGACGACACCTCCTGACCGATAGAGTCTATCGCGGCCTCATAGGCTTCTGCGCCGTCTTCCTGGCCTGCTTTGCCTGCTTCTTCGCCTATGCCGGGATCAACAGGATCATGGAATGATCCGAACAAAGATCTGTTGACAAAATCTCATCTTTATAGCCTATAATTCTCTGTTGGAGACAGCAAGATCGGTCCGAGTGAATGGTATGAAACGGTGTTTTTTACGACAGATGAAGAGCTGCGGGATGACCGAGAATTCAAGTTCTTCTGAAGATCGTCGTAAAGGAATATGGAATCATTACGACAGGAGCTCACAACATGTATTCGAAAAACGTCCTTGATCAGATTGGTAATACCCCCATTGTCTGCCTGAAAAATGTCCTGGATGCGGATATTTTTGCCAAGGCTGAACACCTGAATCCCGGCGGCAGCATCAAAGATCGGGTGGCGCTCTTCATGCTGGAGGAGGCCAAAAAGTCCGGCGAGCTCAAGGGAGGCTATACGATCGCCGAGCCCACGTCCGGGAATACCGGCATCGGCATGGCCCTGGTGGGAGGCATCATGGGCCACCATGTAATCGTCGTCATGCCCGAGAACATGAGCGAAGAGCGCAAAAAGATCATCAAGGCCCTGGGGGCCGAGCTCATCCTCACGCCGGCCAAAGAGAGCCTTGAAGGCTGCATCCGCGTTATCCAGGAGCTCAAAAATACCCGCAAAGACATCTATGTGCCCCAGCAATTCGAGAATCCCAACAATCCGCTGGCCCACTATCTCACCACCGGACCCGAGATCTGGAACCAATTGAACCATCATGTGGATATCTTCATCTCCGGTCTCGGCAGCGGCGGCACCCTGCAAGGCGTCGGAAAATTCCTGAAAGAACGCAATCCTAAAACAGTCATCATCGCGGTTGAGCCCAAGAACGTCTCGGCGCTTCTGGGACATGAACCGGGCCTGCACCGCATCGAGGGGATCGGCGACGGCTTCATTCCGCCCGTGCTCGACACCTCGCTTGTCGACGAAGTCGTCGAGGTCACGGATGGGGACGCCATCAACACAAGCCGCCTGCTGGCATCAAGGGCCGGGCTGCTGGTGGGCATATCATCGGGCGCCAATGTTTGGGCCTGCATGCAAACGGCGGCCAAGCACGGAAAGAATAAGATCATCGCCACGGTCCTGCCGGACCGCGCCGAGCGCTACTTCTCCACCAGCCTCATTTAAGGTATGATAAAAACGGAAAAGACGATTGATGCTCCACCCGTCATTTCCGGGATCGACAACCTTCAATCGCATCGGCGATTTCCCGGGCCACGATCTGAGAGACGGGGTTGGACAGTTTTTTGAGTGCCTGATATGCCGCACGGCCGCCGATGCGGCCCAGGGCCCAGGCGATCATGGCCTGGACGCGCTCGTCGGCCTCGCTGTTGAAGGCCTGCACCAGCTCGGGGATATAGGCCGGATCAAGGGTATTGCCCATGGCGCGCGCGGCGTTCATGCGCCAGCGCCACATATCATGAGCACTCATATAGAACATGTGAGGCCAGATGCGCTCCTGGAAGTACTCAAAATCCATACGCAGCAGGCGCACCAGGTCGAAGTCCGGGGCCTTGGCCGCCACGCGCGGGTTGACGGGCAGATCCCGGGCCAGCCAGGGGGCGTTGCGTGGGCATACGAGCTGGCAGCGGTCGCAGCCGTAGACGTACAGACCCATGGGCTCGCGCAGCTTCAAAGGCGTTAAGCCCTGGCCGAAATAGGACAGGAAGGAAATACAGCGGCGCGGATCGATCCTCCCGCCCCCTTTGAGCGCCTGGGTGGGGCAGGCCGCCACGCAGGCGCTGCGGCACCAGTCCGGGCAGCCCATGCCGATGGTGGACGCATCGGGCTCGAAGGCGTGGTCAACCAGCACGGTGATGGGCAGCACCCATGAGCTGCCGGCTGCCACGCGGCCGGCATAGAACAGGCAGTTCTTGCCCAAGGTGCCAAGCCCGGCCCGGGCGGCGGCCAGACGGTGCGGCAGGTTGAACGGCACCGTGGAGTCTATGGCGTTGTCGCGCAGGAACCCCCGGAAGGCCTTGATCTTGAGCGCCAGTCCGTCCTTGGTGATGCGGTCGTCGTCCAGGTAGCAGCGGCCGAAATGATTCACCATCGGCGTCTGGAATGACTGGCGGCAGTAGTTTTCCAGGAGCACGATGATGGTTTGGGCCTTTGAGAATATGGACTTGGGGTCGGTGCCGTCCAGGAGACTCAAGCCCACGGCCTCGGCCCAGGCGTACTCTTCGGCGTGCTCCTTGAGATACAACTTGTGCGAATCAAAGGGCTCGGCCGTGGTGAATCCCACATCCTCGAATCCCAGCCGTAAGGCCTCGGCAATGATGGACTGTTTGCTCAGCATGTCTCTTTATTTAGCATACAACTTGACGCGACTCCAGCCTATCCATGACCAGACAGGCCTCCTCGAAATCCGGCAGACCCGCTCTTCCTCCCAAGGCGCGGCAGGAGAGCGTCGCCACGGCCACCGCGAACTTCACGGCCGCATGGATATCGAAATTCCTTATCAGCGCGGCGGCGAACGCGGCATGAAAATTGTCCCCGGCGCCGGTGGTGTCGCGGATTATGGCTTCAGGCGGCCGCACCTGGTAGAGAACATCGTCATGCAGGTAATAGGCCCCGGCTTCCCCATGGGTGACGATCAGCCGCCCCGCAACCTGCGCGGACAGGTTACGCATCCTGGCCTCGATCGTAACTCCGGGTAGCGCCAGGACAGGGTCGCTCAGAAAAGGATAAGCAGGGATGAAGTAATCGGCCAGGGACATCATGTCAGACATGCCGTCCTTCCAGCGTTCACAGTCATACACGATGGCGCCGCTACGCTTCATACCCTTGATGCCTTCCGCCAGATGGGTCACCGACGGATCGAGCAGCACCACCCGTGCGCGAGCGATCAACGCCTCAAGGCCTTCATCAAGGACAACCGCGCTCACCGGCGAGGGTTCGTAGATGATCGTGCGCTTGCCGCTTGAGCGCGTGACCAGAATATAGGCTACGGGCGTATGCGCGCCTTCAAGACGGCGCACGCCGGAGGTGTCCACGCCGAAGTCGGCCAGCCTTTGCAGGCAGAACCGCCCTTCATCGTCATCGCCCAGAGCGCCGACATATCGCACCTTAGCCCCCAGCCGGGCGCAGCAGCAGGCGGTGTTCGTGCCCTGGCCGCCGCCCTCCTTCAGACGTTCTTGCTGCATAAGCTTGCTGTCTTCTTCCGGGAAATGTTCCACCACCACAAGATAATCCACGCAGGCCCGGCCGATCACCAGCACATCGATTGCAGAATCCATAAGTATCCTCTCGCACACCCTCTTCCCTTTGGCAGAAAGGCTCTTATTATATATTATATCCTAAAATATTATGCCACGCATACACGAGCATGTGAAAAATACCCCGAACATGGGCAGTCGTAAAAAAAAGCTGTTTGACGTGAAGCGCCTTCAGGCGATGGCGGATGTACTCCATCTCGCGACCGGAGTATCGGTTGCGATCGTGAGGCCGGATGGCAAACCCATTGCATCCTCTGGCTGGTGCGATATCTGCCGACCTTACCAGGCGGCGGGCCGAACGGCCAAGTCCGCGTGCCAAAAGACCCGTGCCCAAATCCAGGAAGCCGCCCGCGCATCCGCGGACCTCACCGCGCTTCTACCATGCCCCCTGGGTCTGACCGAGGCCGCAACCGCGCTCATACACGAAGGAAAGTGCGTGGCCTATCTCGTCATCGGCCAATTCCACGGCGCCCACCCGCGCGGCAAACACGGCTCACGCTTTCAGCCAACCTCGGAGAAGCATGGCTTCGCCTGGCAGGAGCACCTTACGAACATGAAGGAACTGCCCTTCATACCACCCGCGGATGCGCGACGACTCCTGAAAACCCTGGCGGATCTGATCGAACACCCCGAAGGAGTGGCGCCTCCCCTGACGACTTATGCGGTCTTGCACCTGGATGAAAACACCGATGAACGGCACGCCATCGCGACCGCGCAGGAGAGAACCGCGCAGCAATCATCCGACTCGGATCAATGGAGCGCCACCTTCGATGCCATGAACGATGCCGTGGCCTTGATCGATCCCGAAGGTAAAATCTTGAAGTGCAATCGTTCCATGACCGCGCTGGTCGGCAAACCCTTGGCAAAGATCCTGGGCCGTTCATGCTATGGTCTGATCCACGGTACCGAGACGCCCATCCCTGATTGTCCCCATGTGCGCGCCGGTCAAACCCTGCGCAGGGAGACCTTGGAAATGACCATCGGCGAACGCTCGTACCATTTCACGGTCGATCCCATCCTGGACAGCGCCGGCCATATGACCTCCAGCATCCATATCATCAGTGACATCACGGCGCGCAAAGAGGTGGAAGCGGCGTTGCGCTTGAGCGAGGAAAAGTACCGCACGATCTTTGAAAACGCTACCGAAGGCATATTTCAGACAACCGAGGCGGGGCGCTATCTCAGCGTAAATCCAGCCTTCGCCAGGATGTTCGGTTTTGACTCCCCGCGCGAAATGATGCGGACGGTAACGGATATCGGCCGGCAACTGTACGTCAATCCCCAGGATCGCGCCCGTTTGGTGTACATGCTCAAGAAATGGGGCAAGGTCGACAGGTATGAGGTCGAGGTTCTCCGCAAGGACAAGAGCCGGTTCTGGATCTCCATCAATGTCCATACCGTCCGTGACGCCTTTGACAATATCCTGTATTTTGAGGGCACCAATGTCGATATAACGGAGCGCAAACGGGCCGAAGATGCCCTGCGCGAGAGCGAGGCGCGCTTCCGCTCCCTGATCCAGAACTCTTCCGACCTGATCGTGATCATGAATAAAGATGGCCTGATTACCTATGAGACTCCCTCCATGCAACGTATTCTGGGCTATTCCCCCGGATACCTGATCGGAAGGTCACCCCTGGATTTCATCCATCCCGAGAATCTTTCCATGACGGCCGACGATCTGGAAGGGGTTTTCCTCAGAACCAACGACGGCTTGCCCACGGAGTTTCGATTCAGGCACGCCGACGGAACCTGGATCTACCTGGAGGCCATCGGCAAGAATCTGCTGGATTACCCGGGCATCAACGGCGTGGTCATCACGGCGCGCGATATCACCGAGCGCAAGCACGCCGAGGAGGAGATCACAAATGCCTCCCAGCGCTATCGGGATCTGGTCGAAAGCACGAATGAGTTCTTCTGGGAATTGAGTCCGGAGTGGACATTCACCTATGCCAGCCCCAAGTCCAAAGACTTCCTCGGTTACGAGGCCCACGAACTTCTGAACAAACCGGCCCTGGATTTCATGTCGCGCGGAGAATTGAAGCGGGTGTGGAACGCGGTCCGCAAACAACTGGAACACGGCCACGTAGTGAATAATTTTGAACATACCATCATCCAAATCGACGGTCGCACAATTATTTTGGAATCAAGCATCCTGCCCGTCGTGAACGGTGGTCATGCCATAACCGGCTATCGCGGCGTTTCACGCGACATCACCGAACGCAAGCGTCTGGAGGACGAACTGGCCAAGGTCCAAAAGCTCGATTCCATCGGCACATTGGCGGGGGGCATCGCCCATGACTACAACAATCTCTTGACCGCCATCCTGGGCTATATCGGGCTGTGCAAGACCTCCATCCCCAAGACCGACCGGGCCTTCGAGCTGATCGAAAAGGCTGAAAAGGCAGCGCTCTCCGCGCGCGACCTCACCAAGCAGCTTATTACCTTCTCGCGCGGCGGCATGCCGTTGCGCAAGGTCACGGATATCCGCGATCTGATCAGGCAGACGGTCAAGTTCTCCTTGAGCGGCTCGAAACTCAAACCCCGCTACACGTTTCCACAGGACTTCCATCCGGTTTTTATCGACGAAGACCAGATGCGCCAAGTCATCCAGAACCTGGTGATCAACGCCCGCGAGGCCATGCATGACAATGGCGAGCTGGATATCGAGCTCGCCAATATCCAGCTCGAAGCCGACAACGCCTCTTCCCTGCCGGCGGGTGAATACATCCGCATCGTCATCCGCGATCAGGGTACCGGCATCCCGACCGAGTTCCTGCCCAAGGTCTTCGATCCTTACTTTTCCACCAAGGAGCTGGGTTCTCAGAAAGGCATGGGCCTGGGTCTCTCCATCTGCTATTCAATCGTCAAGAAACATGGCGGCGGTATACGACTGGACTCCACGGTGGGCGTGGGCACGACCGCCAGCGTCTTCCTGCCGGCCGCCAAACCATAAAAAAGAAAGGGAGACGGAGCACCGTCCCCCTTATCTTATTGAATAACTTGGCAAAGATCAGCGCTTGCCCTCTTTAATCGCCTCATAGAGCGTCTTGGCCTCGCGCTGGAATGAACGGTTTTCCGGTATCTGTTTGTTGGCGTCCGGGTTGCGCGACAGGAGTTTTTCAAGGATCTCCAAAGCCTCTTTTTTCTTGCCCTTGGAAGCCAGGATGTCGGCGCGGCAATACGGGATGTAATAGAAATCCGGGTACAACATCTCAGCTATTTCCAAGCCATTCAGATCCATCTGCAGGGTGATGCCGGCGATGCGCATGCCTTTTTCCGTGATCCACCCGCCGTTGGTGATCATGGTGCCCAGCAGGTTCATGACGTTGAAGAACATGTAGCTGCTGTTCTCCTTGACGCACAGGAGCGTGGAATCCAAGAGTTCGCTGAAGAAACGCGCCTTATTGATAAGGCTGGTGAACTGAATGGAACGCGCCAGGTTCATGACATACCAGAAATTGGCCAGTTGGCTTTGCGGCTGCAGTTTTAGCGCCTTCTCACTATAGGCAATGCCTTTCTTGTACTGGGGAATGGCCTTCTGGTTCTGCTCGCCTAAGGATGTGTAGACCTCACCGATATAGTAAAACACGCGCGCGGCCCAGACCTGCGCCAGGGCATCACGGGGATGTTCCTGGGCCATCTTCTCAACCAAGACCGCGGCGGTTTTGGCCTTCTCCATATCGGCGCGGGCCAGCCAGAGCTTCATAAAACCGTCCCAGTCCGGATATCTCTTCATCTCCGGCAGCGCCTCTGGATTCGTTATCTTTACCGGCGCCACCGACTTGAGCCAATCACCATAATGGGTGAAAATGTAGTTCCTGTCCCTGCTCCATATCAATGTCTCGCACAGGATCCGTATGGCGTAATGGTTTCCCGGTTCCATCTTGCAGGCCTGGGCGGCATAGCCTTCCGCCTGCGCAAAATGACCGCGCTTGTCCTTGCTGAAATACCAGGCATGCAGATAATGCGCCCGGGCAAGACACAGATAGGTCTCGATCTTGTCCGGATATTTATCCTTGAGAGCCGTAAGGATGGTGATGATCTCGGAGAGGTTCTCACCCTTGGCATGATCCTGCCAGAGCACCTTCACCTTTTCCCACTGCGGGTCACCCGAGAGCATGGGGGGATCAGCTTCCCACATGCCCGCTTGGGCGGGTGAGTACGTGACGACCAGCAATAGACACATGCACGCCAAACCGGCCCAGAACCTTATCCAATCATTCCTCGATCTTCGATGCATACCATTTTCCATAAACGCAGGTACCCTCCTCGATGCTTTTTCTACGAGCGTACTGGAAGCCCATATTTCGCGCAAGCACCGGGTACCGGTTTACAAATCCCCATGCGCGTTCAACTAGTTTATTTTATTTATGTATCTTGCCGCTGACACCATAGGCTATGGCGTATATACCGACAAACCGGGCCGTGATATGCAGGCCTAAGCGGAGGAATCCATCATGACGGCGGGCAGCCACGAACATCCTCCGGCATGCATTGACAGGCCTTCCATGAATTGCTAAGGCCCTATTGCATGATAGCAGCACGCATGCAGCGCATACCCCGCGAGCTCAAGTTGTTCATCGCCGCTATTCTGGCCATGGGCATGGCCATCAGCATCGTGGATGCGACCTTCAACAACTTCCTGGACGAACGCTATGCCTTGAACGGTTTCGAGCGCGCCTTTCTCGAACTCCCGCGTGAAATTCCGGGGCTGATGGTGATCTTCATATCGGCCCTGCTGTGGTTCCTGTGCAGCCGGCGTCTGGGCGCGCTGGCCATGGCGTTGGGCGCCATCGGTACAGGCCTGATCGGGTTCGCGGCCCCATCCTACGGCATCATGATCGTCTGGTTGTTCATCTACAGCCTGGGACAGCACCTGTTTCTGCCGCTGTACTCCAGCATCGGCATGGAGCTCGCCCGCGAAGGCCAGGCCGGGCGCCGTCTGGGACAACTGAACGCCGTACGCAACCTGGCGGCCATCCTGGGGAGTTTCCTGGTTTTCATCGGCTTCAGCTATCTTGATTTCAGCTTTCATCACACCTTTGCGCTGGCCACGCTGTCCTTTATCGCCGCCGCGTTTCTGCTGTTTGCCATGCAGACCGAAAAGACCCAGGCCCCGTCCCTGCACCTCAGGCTCTATCGGCCCTACCGTCTGTACTATATCCTGTCCGTGCTCTACGGCTCGCGCAAGCAGCTGTTCCTCACCTTCGCCCCCTGGGTACTAGTCACGGTCTTCCATCAGCCCACCCAGACCATCGCCACGCTGCTGACCCTAGGCGGGGTGATCGGCATCCTGTTCCAGCCGCTCCTGGGCGGAGCCATCGACACCCTAGGCGAACGCCTGGTCCTGTGCGCCGAGGCCTTCCTGTTGATCTTCGTCTGCTTTGGTTATGGATTCGCCAAATTCCTGGTTAGCGAACACACCGCCTTCCTGATCGTGTGCGGGTGTTTTCTCCTAGACCAGATGCTCATGTCGGTCAATATGGCGCGCGCGACCTATATCAAGAAGATAGCCCTGGAACCAGCCCACATCCAGCCTGCCCTGACCGCCTCGGTCAGTATCGACCATGTCTTTTCCATCCTGGTGGCGCTGCTGGGTGGCGTCGTATGGAACCTCTTCGGCTTTCAGTATGTGTTCCTGATGGGGACGGGCATTGCCCTGCTCAATTTGCTGGCGGCCCTCAAGGTGAGTATCCCGCGCGGATAATGACGCCCGCCCTAACGGGGAAGAGCTGGACGGGCGTCATGCCGCTTTATGAATCGACGGTAAATCCCATGAGGGTAAGGATCATGTTCAGCATGTCATGCGCCTCGCACGAGACGCAGAGTTCCTCGGGCTCGAGATATTCGTTCGACATGACAATGCCGGCGGAATCGAAGGTCATGCGCTTGGGAGAGTCCTTGGCGCTAGACCATGGCAACCAGACGGGCAGGACTGGATTGCCCCCGTTGGGGTTGCCGGTGCGCGCGAACTGGCCCAGGTAGTCCATCATGGCCTCGCTGAGAATCTCGCGGCCGGCCTGGTTGGCGTCGCTCCAGGCGAAGTTGCACAGGCTGGATTTATCGGTGATGAAGTTGCCGAAGACAAAGGGCAGATCCATGGCATGGCCGGCGCCGATGAGGTAATCGAACGGCGCCGGTTCATCGTCCCAGAGGAACTTGTAGACATACACATCATCCTGGTATTTCTTGGCCAGAGGCGCCATGGTATCGGTGCCGAAGCCCTGGAACAGGGCCTGCCCGGCGGCCGGACCCACGGCATACAGGGGCATCAGGGGATACGACCAGGGGCTCAGGTAGTCGCCCAAATCGATATCCGGATGGTTGGGATCGAAGTCGTACACTACCTGCCAGAGATTGAGCGGTTCCATGATGATCATGGGGATGAACAGCTTCATCTCTTCCTTGGTGCAGCTCATCATGAGCGGCACCTGGTTGTAGGTACCGTTATAGAAGCTCAGGAGCGGAGAGGTGGGTATGACCGTGCCATCGATATAGACCCCCATGATGGTTTCGACCGTGGGGATGCCGTCCAACGGCATGGTCAGGGGCCCGCAGTTCTTGGGATCGTAGATCTCTTCCATGGTCTTGGACCTGAGGTAACTCCTGATCCAGGCCTCGTTGCCTTGCTTGGTCAAGTCATCGATATCATCCGAAGTATAGCCATCCTGTTTCAGGAGGCGACGGAGCGTGGCCTTGGCCTTCTGAACGGCGCGCGACATATAGCAGGCCTGGCTGGCGCCGCTGTGGGCTATGGCGCGATGGAAGAGCCCCTTGGCCAGAGGCGAGGTCATCATGGAATAGACGTTCATGCCGCCAGCCGACTGGCCGGTGATGGTCACATTATTAGGATCGCCGCCGAAGGCCGCGATATTGTCATGGATCCACTGCAAGGACTTGATGATATCCAGGGTCCCGTAATTGCCCGAATTATCCAGTGGGTCGTCCTTCACCTTGAGCGCCGGGTGCCAGAACCAGCCGAAAAATCCCAGACGATAGTTAATGGTCACGAAAAGCATGTTCTCGCGCGCCGCGAAATGCGCGCCATTGTAGATGGACAGATCGGAGCGGCCGATAATATTGGCGCCGCCGTGGATAAAGACATACACCGGCAGCTTCTGCTCGCTCGTAGCCGGACGCCAGATATTGAGGTACAGGCAGTCTTCGTTGCCGGTGGCCACGCCCTGGGATACATAGCCTCCCATGGTATCGCGGCCGGTTTCGGAAAGATAGTTGCCGTACTGCGGGCAGTAACTGCAAAACTTACCGGCGTTACGTACGCCGCTCCATTTCTCCGGGTCGCGCGGGGCGCGCCAGCGCAAGCTCCCTAGCGGGGGCTTGGCATAGGGGACGCCCAGCCAGGCCCAGGTGCCGCAATCCTCTTCGATGCCTTGCACCGTGCCGTAGACGGTCTGCCGCACCAGAGGATTGTCCGCCGCCTGAGACGATTCGGGCGACTGCGCCGCGGCCGGAGCAGACCCAGGGTTGGAATCCGACGATGAATTGCAACCGCTGAAGAACATGATGCCGCCTAAGAGAACAACGGCGATGATGAAAGACGCATGCTTGTACATACCTACCCCCTCATATGAAATCCACTGCGCATGGAGAAAAGATAATGGTCTCAAGGCTATAGTCAAGGCGCGGGTGATCTCAATTTGCAAAGGCGTGAATAAATGATTCGTATCAGGCGTGCCCTTGCTATCAAGGCGCGCGATCATGGCAAAGCTGCATGACAAGCGAGGGAGAATCCCCGCATCATTATTTAAAGCCAATCACGTGGATATCCGCATCGATGACTATTTGGTTTTGGATGACAAAGTCTCCAGAAGTCTCTGAGCTTCCTCCCTGTCGTTGTAGTCCATTCGGAAACTAAGGGCCTTATTCACAAACTCCAAAGCCTCTTCCACCTGATTCTGGCCGGCTAATGCTTGTGCCATGTGGAAGTTGATCGTGGGGTCGTCGGGAAGTTTTTCCAAGCTGAGCGCGAACTGGGATTGAGCGTTACCGTAAAGCCCTTTCTTGAGATAAACATAACCGAGGGTATCGGCAACACGGGGATCCTCCGGGAATTTTTCCTTAGCCTTTTGGGCAAGTTGCAGGGCTCGGTCGAGTTCCGATTTATTGCCCTGTTCGGCAATGATCCATGCCAAATTGTTAGAGGCCAGGGCATTGGAAGGGTCCCGCTCCAGGATGTAATTATATGACTTAACGGCATCATCGATGTTGCCGGCGTTTTGATGCAGCATCGCCAGCATGCTTGCGGCACCAAGGTCTTTGGGATTCTTGTTAAGGATATCCTCATATTGTTTGAGGGCCTCCTTAACCATATGATTGCGCGTATAGAAGGCGGCCAGATAATGATAGAAGTCATTGTGTTTAGGATCCATCCCGATGGCCTGTTTGATGGAGGCCAGGGCCTCATCTTTCTTACCGCTCTTTTCCAGGAGACCGGCCAGGACAATCCTGCAATGACCGGTTCTCGCCGTGGCGCACAGCGGCGCTATTTTATTGATGGCCGCCGGTAGGCCGATAACGGCCGGAGCGGTCTGGGCATACAAAGCCAGTGCCTCGGGGTTCTCCGGCCAGCGACTTAGTCCCTTATCGGCCGCCTGATAGGCATTGTTCTTATCGCCCCTGGATCCATAATAGAGAATCTCGGCAAAAGTGGTCGGCCAAGCCTCGGGATTATGTTTCTTGAGGTTTCCCAAATACGTGGCGGCCTTATCCATCTGCCCTAGGCGCAGGGCTGAGATAACACCGACATAGAGCATGTCAGACGCCGACGGGACTTTCGCCAGGACGAGATCCGCCTCTTGAAGGGCATCTTTAAAAGCGCCTTTTCTGATGTCGATATCGGCCTTTACGGCATGCAGCGCGGCATTGGCATGGTTAACCTTGAGCGCCTCGTCTACGGCTTCCCGTGCCCTATCAATATCGCCCTTGAGCAAATAAGCCCGCGCAACAATAAGAGCGCTCTCCGGATTACCGGGATATTGCTTGATGAGCGGGTCCATGACCTCCAGGGCCTTGGCAGGGTCCTTCTCCATGAGCGCAATACGGCCTAGCAGCAGCCGGGACGCGATGGTCTTGGGGTCAGAGATAATATTCTTTTCAAGCAGTTCCTTGGCGCCGGCCATGTCGCCCTGTTTAAATAAGATCTCGGCCAGGAGATAGCCGGTATCGTTGGTATCACTGATGGCGCGGGCCTCTTTGGCCTTTGCCAGGGCCGCGTTCAGGTCGGACTTGCTCAGTGCCAGCTGGGCCTCGAACATATACGGGTTGGGGTCTTGAGGATACCGCTGTTTGAGCTCGCTCAAGAGCTTAGCCAAGGGTTCGTCCAGATGGTAGGCGGCATAGAATCGAGCCAGACTGAGTCCGGCCGCCAAATCACCCTTTGAAACCCGATAGGCGTCCTCGGCCCAGGTGCGTGCGCCCTCAGGATTCTTCTGAGCCAAAGCGATCTCGCTTAAGGCAAACCGGAGTTTGGTTGAGACGGGGTAGGTTTTTAAGCCGTTTTCTAACAGGCGCACCCCATCCGGTCCACGATCCATACCCTGGTAGATCTTGGCGGCATTGATCAACACGGTCTCACTGAGTGCACCTTCCTTCAGGGTGTCCTCGACCACCTTGAGCGCCTTCTCTTTCTTGCCGGTCATAAAGAGCGCCTGCGCCTTATAGTCCCTGGCCTGGATATCCTTGGAGTTGAGT
>JBDKSM010000130.1:0-40320 GCA_039680665.1 Syntrophaceae bacterium
ACTGAAAACATGAAAATAGGCTTCATATCAATTGCGTTCCCTGAGGATCTCGAGAAAAGTGTGGTCGGTATTTATAAACGTATGCACATGTTCATCCAGGCAATGAAAGCTATGGGTGAATTGGATATGCTGTTTTATGTGCGTCCTGGATTAGCAATAGGTCGTGAGTATGTTGCGGATATGGAAGAACGCTTGTCAAAACAGTGGGATGCGAAAATTAAACTGCATCTCTGCAATCTGGAGCCCGTCAAGCAATCAAAAGGACGCTGGCAGGAATATATTAGTCCGGCCCTGCGAATTGAGAATCTTCCCCCCTATCAGCAGATGGCCCAAAAAGAACAGATCCGCGCGGCACTCAACTTGATGGAAATGAGACCTGATATCCTTTTTATTCACAGGCTCGGCAGCATGATACCGGTGCTCCTCTCCAAGGCAAATCATTCGCGTGTTTTTTTCGACTTGGACGACATAGAACATGTAGCATTTCAGCGATCTATCAAACAACCCCCCTTGTGGCCAGGGAAGAGGATGTTCTATCTGCGATTACCCATCCTGAAGCTATGGGAGAAGCGTGCGATAAGGTATTCTAAGACAACCTTTGTCTGTTCAGACCATGACAGAGATTATCTTACCGATGTATTCGGCTGTGCGAATGTATCCGTTGTTCCCAATGCGATCAGAATTCCCAAAGAGCAGGAATTGACGGATACGCCGACATTAATGTTTCTCGGTACGATGACATATCAACCGAACGTAGTGGCCGCTGATTATTTAATTAAACATATTTGGCCCACAATCATTTCTGCAATTCCTGATGCAAGATTATTTATCGCTGGATCAAAACCCGAGTTGTTATCAAGCTTTGCCGGTAATCCAGCAGGTGTTGAATTTCTCGGTTTTGTTGATGATCTTGAAAAGCTCTATAGCACGACCAAGGTGGTTTGTTGTCCGATTCTTTCCGGCGGAGGCACCCGAATCAAGATCTTGGAAGCGGCGGCATATGGGAAGCCTGTAGTTTCAACAACCATTGGGGCGGAAGGAATTGGTTTGAAGGAAGGCGAGGAGATCCTTATGCGTGACGACCCAAGATCATTTGCCGATGCTTGCATCCAGCTTCTTACAAACACTGATGTTGCACGGAAGATGGGGCATTCAATCCGGTCCGCGATCGCGGAAAAATATGATATTGATGCTGTGTCAAGAACGATACAAAATCATATGCTTAACAATTAAGTGGTATCTGATTGGGGAATTAACTTATTAATATCGAAACCTTATCACTCAAAAAGCTCATTGTTGTAATAATACTGCTGCTTTTAAGCATTTTTGTTATCTCATTTGGCGAATATCATAGTTTGGAAAGATCCGTTAAGACGGTTTCTCTTGATGCTTTTCCCAAACAGATCGGGGGATGGAATTATGTTACGGCACGGTCATTCAGCAAGGATGTCGAGGCGATGTTGGACACGGATGACTATATCGATTACACGTATCGTTCGCCCGAGAACATACGGGCTGAAGTTCTGATCAGCTATTTTTCATCAATGCGGGAAGGGAAACAGTTTCATTCCCCCAAAAACTGCATGCTGGGGTCGGGATGGGAGACGCTGGAGACAAGACGGCTTTTTATCAGCTGGCGCAATAAAGCCGTACCAGTGAACTACATGTTGGTGCGCAGAAACGAACGGATATTCGCAGTCCTCTACTGGATGCAGGGTCGGGGGCGGTTGCTCGATTCTGAATATCTGGAGAGGATATATCGGGTCATCGATTCCTTTAAAATAAGACGTACCGATGGGGCGTTTGTACGGATTATGCTTGAAAATTCAAGTGGGGATCATAAAAGAGATAGGGCTTTGTTGGCTGCGCTTGGACAAGGCGTAGCCAGCGAACTGGACGCAATTATTCGCGACTGACCAAGATTGACATATTTCGCATGGCAACATCATCAAAACTCATTACTAATAGTGTGCTTCTCTTTCTCATTGGATCAATCCTGACCGTTATGTACTATGGTACATTTACGGTTCTTATCGGTCAGTGGAATACTATGCCGGAATATTCTCACGGATATCTTATCCCAGCGATATCTCTCTATATGGTTTGGCATGTCAATAATGAGAAGCCGCTGACGATAGTAGATCAATCGCATTGGAATAGTATTCCCTTGATTATAGGTCTGCTCTTGCTGGTTGTCTCCAAGGTGGGTTCTGAGCACTTCCTCCAGGGTGTATCCATGATCGTGGTCTTGTGGGGCTTGTGTTTATATATTGGAGGCTCATCCATCGCCAGGCGACTCGCCCTTCCGATCGGGTTTTTGATTTTTATGATCCCACTTCCGGGTATTGTCTGGAATAATTTCTCACTATTTTTGAAGCTGCAGGTAACTAATATTGCGGCTTATTTCCTTGGTCAAATGACGAATATCGCCTTCATCCAGGATGGCAATATAATCACTTTAGCTGCTGGATCCTTGGAAGTAGCGGATGCATGCTCAGGTGTAAGATCTCTGATTTCGATGCTTGCTCTTGGCGTCCTTGTGGTCTTTATGAGTAAATACGCGGCATGGAAGAAGTTGATATTGCTTATGTCAACTATACCTATCGCTGTTTTAGCAAATATCGTGAGACTCATATTACTGGTAATTCTTGCTGAATATTACGGCATCAAGGTGGCAGACGGTTATCTTCATGTCTTCTCCGGTTTGCTGGTTTTTTCAATTGGACTACTACTTCTCATGGGGGTCCATGTGCTGTTGAGTTCATCTGAAGATTTGAAGACACAATATCTGTAAACAGATAAAATCGATCCGTTGGAGAGCATCAAGATGGATATATCGTTCGTGATTTTAACGTGGAACTCTCAGGGCTATATCAAAAGATGCGTGAGCAGTTATGCCGTTGCTTTGGACAAGGACGGTCTCTCGGGAGAATTCCTCATTGTTGACAATGGGTCACAGGATAATACCCTGGCGGTCCTGCGTGATGACGTTGAGACATCTCTCTCGCCCAATCATGCCGTCAAAGTCATTCCCCTTAAGGAAAATGTCGGGACCACCGTCTCCAGAAACATGGCAATACGAAGGGCCTCCGGGAAGTTCATCATCGTTTGTGATTCGGACACCGAGTTTTCTCAAGGGTCATTCTTGCCGGCGCTTGATTACCTCATGAAGAATCCCGAGGTGGGGATCGTGGCGCCATTGCTACTATGGCCTGATGGTGAGCCTCAACCGACAGTGAGGAGGTTTCCAACTTTAATAGCCAAAGTACTGAAGGTGATGGACATAGTATTCCATCTGCCGGTCAAGAATATTGATTTCTATCCTGATTTTCCATGGGATACTGTCATGACCGTCCAGACGGCAGCTTCCGCCTTCTGGATTCTTAATAAAGGGCTCGTCGAGAAAGTCGGGTATTTTGATGAGAAAATATTTTATTCTCCAGAAGACCTTGATTATTGTTTTCGCATATGGAGGTTGGGATTAAAAGTAGTATTTTATCCAGACATTAAAATAATTCACCATGCCCAGCGATTAAGTCGTAGAAATCCTTTCAGTCGACATGCCTTGAGCCATTTTGGGGGATTGTTGTACTTCTTCAGGAAACATGGTTATATGTTCAGGTCGGTAGACTGAGCACTCTCGGAGATTGTTTCTGATGCCGGAAAATGCCATTTTTCTCTGCCACATGTTCCCTAATAAGAACAACCCGATATTCGCTACATTTGTGGCTGAAAGGGCAAAAGCCTTTTCTCAATTTATTCAGTTGGATATTATAGCACCTACATCGTATGTCCCTTTTC
This sequence comes from Syntrophaceae bacterium, assembly GCA_039680665.1. Taxonomy (GTDB): domain Bacteria; phylum Desulfobacterota; class Desulfomonilia; order UBA1062; family UBA1062; genus JAKQBR01. The sequence continues at coordinate 3,802 of JBDKSM010000130.1, forward strand.
TTAGGAGCAATATTCCTGAGTACAAAGAAATATTTGATGGATTATGCGTAAAGCACCCCCGCTATTTGGGAGTCCCGTCATTCCTATGGCCGTTACGATGGATATCCTATTATCTCATGTGCATGCACCTTTGGAAAGGCGCTCATCCAAGATGTGATCTTGTCCATATCGAATGGATTTATCCCGACGCCTATGCATTTCTTAAAGTTGCAGAAAAATATCATATCAAGACCGTAGGAGTGGTTCATGGGAATGAGGCGATCGGCTATTTTGAAAATAAGCGCCACCGTAAATATTATGCGAGAGCACTGCAGAAGCTGGATCGGATTATCTCTGTCAGTTCTGATTTGAAGCAAAAAATGATATCTGAATATGGAATACCGGAACACAAGATCGAGGTCATTCACAATGGAGTGGATCTTGCGAAATTTCCCATGATGAAAAAGGAGCACGCACGCAAGATACTCGGCCTGCCGGTAGATTGCCCGATTGGTGTTTGTGTCGCGAGGTATTCACCCGAGAAGAATCTGGATGTATTGATTGAGGCGATATCTCTGCTTGGTGATGATGCCCCTATGATACTTATGATTGGTGAAGGTCCATTAAGAAGCAGGCTTGAAGCCCTTAGGCAATATTTTAAAGTAGAGGAGAAGGTTACCTTTATCGGGCCTATTGATCATGATACCATCCATCAATGGTATCATGCCGCTGATTTCTATTGTCTACCATCTCAGCGCGAAGGCTGTCCGGTGGTTGTTCACGAAGCTTTGGCATGCGGTGTTCCGGTCGTATCGACTTCAGTCGGCGCGGTTCCCGATCTCATAGAAAATGACGACTATGGTCTGCTCTGTCCTCCTTCAGATGCGGAGGCGTTGAGCCGGATAATATTCGAGGCAATGAAGAAGCAATGGAACCGTGAGAAGATTGCTGCCTATGGGCGCCGTTTTACTTGGGAGTCGGTAGCAAAACAAACAATTGAGGTTTTTAATAAGGTGATCTGCTGATGTGCGGAATATTTGCCATTCATTTTTTCGATCCATCTAGAAATGTAGATGAGAGAATCGTTCGAGAAGCTACCGAACTTATGGCGCATCGCGGGCCGGACGATTCGGGGTGCTATGTATCAGAAAATGTCGGACTGGGACATCGTCGTCTGAGCATCATTGATTTATCATCCGGTCATCAGCCAATGACCAATGAGGATGGCCTGATCATTGCCTCATATAACGGTGAGATCTATAACTATCAGGAAATAAGGGATGATCTCATATCAAAAGGACATATTTTCCAGACAAACTGTGATACCGAGATTATCGTCCATGGGTATGAAGAGTGGGGTACGGATTGCGTTCAAAAGTTTAATGGAATGTTTGCCTTCGTCTTATGGGACAACCGCAAAAAGAAACTTTGGGTGGTCCGAGATCGTATTGGCGTGAAACCTCTCTATTATTACATCGATCATGATGTTTTTATCTGCGCATCTGAGATTAAACCTATCCTGAAGGCCGGCTTGATCCAACCGCGACTCAATGAAGACGTTCTGGACGCATACTTTTCGGTTGGTTATGTTCCAGGGCCGGAAACCTTGTTCAGGGGAATAAGAAAAGTACAGCCCGGGCATTTCCTGATGATTGAGAATTGTAAACTCAATGGGCATGAATATTGGGATTTTGTGCCTGATGCCATCAGAAAAGTCTCATTCGAACAAGCCAAGGAAGAGGTTGAAGAACTACTGTTGGATTCGGTACGCATGAGGCTTATGAGCGATGTGCCCTTGGGCGTTTTTCTCAGCGGCGGTCTGGATTCAAGTGCTGTCGTAGGGCTGATGAGCAAGGTTGTAAAAGATGAGTCGATCAACAGCTTTACAATAGGTTACCACGAAGGTTATACAGAAGAACAATATGCCCTTAAGGTCGCCCATAAATTTCACACAAGGCACCATGTATTTCATCTTGAAGCAGAAAATTTCTTGTCTTCGCTTAAGACGTTGGTTCATTTCGCTGAAGAGCCAATTGTGGAACCAGCGGCGATTGCCTTGTATCACATATCAAAATTGGCCCGAGAGAATGCCACCGTGCTCCTCTCAGGGGAGGGTAGCGACGAGGTATTCGCTGGATATTATATTTACCCCTTCATGCGTAACATTAACGCATTGCATGCGGTTATCCCACGCTCATTCTACCCCATAGTTAAGGCCATCAATAATCCACTCTTCAAACACAAGTATATAAAGTATGCCGACTGGCTTACCATGCCTCTGGAATCAAGATATCAGGGGATATCAAGCTATTTAACACCCAGTTTGAAGAAGAAGTACTATAGCGGTTCTTTTTTAAAAAGCAGGACCGGTTATCTTGAAGATCTGTTCTCCGCTTACTTTCAAAGAATCAAGGGCTGCGATCCATTAATGCAGATGTTATATGTTGATACAAAGACATGGCTTGTCGATGACCTTCTCATTAAGGCAGATAAAATGACCATGGCAACATCCGTAGAGTTGAGAGTGCCATTCCTGGATTATCGTTTAATCGAAATGGCTGCTAAGATGCCTTCACAATTCAAGATAGCCTCTGGAGAGGGGAAATATATTTTGAAGGAAATAATGGGTCCCTATTTGCCGAATGAGATTATTCACCGGAAGAAAATGGGTTTTCCTGTGCCGACAGATAATTGGTTTAGGGGAGATCTGATGCCGGAAATAACAAAAAAGATCGGTAAGTTAAAGGAAACCTGCTGGTTCAGTTCTTTTATGCTTGATGATCTAATCAGCCGGCATAAGCGTGGTGTTGAGGATCATAGTAAGACATTGATGACACTTTTAGTTTTGCAGGAATGGCGTGAACAGTATCTTTAACCCCATTGATTTCTAGCGGGATGCGTCTATGAACAAAAACGAGTTTATAATATTATGTCTGAAATTAAAAAGATAATTTATCATTTTCGTGTGCGTGGAACGGGGGCTGAAGGTGTCCATATAGCCGGGATTGTCAATGGATTCCGAAGTCTGGGACACTACGTGGAACTGGTTTCTCCTACCGGGGTTGATCCGACCAATCAGAAACCAAAATTAAAAGAACCAACGAAAGATTCATTTTTTACATCGGTATTGCACACCATGGCAGATATTCTACCCCAGCCTCTCTTTGAATTGATGGAAATGGCATATAACATCTTAGCCATACCACGGCTTTGGATAGTCGCCAGAAAATTGCGACCTGATTTTATATACGAAAGGTATGCTTTTTTCAGCCTTTCGGGTGCGTTCATCGCAACCATATTGAGGATTCCCCTCGTGGTGGAGGTGAATGAAATCAGTGGACACAAGCGCGTTCGCGGTCAATTTTTTATGAAATTAGCCCGTCTGGTGGAAGCGTATGTTTTCAATCATGCATCGCTTATCATTACGGTCTCGGACTTCCTCAAACATGAAATACAAAAGATGGTCAGCGGCAATATAAGAATTGATACGATTCCCAATGGGGTTCCACGCCATTGGGTTGAAAGCGCCCCTTCGGAAGGCTCTGTGGAGACGCTGAGAAATGAATTAAAATTGGATAATAAGAAAGTGATCTGTTTCATTGGTGGGCTGGTGTCCTGGCACAATTTTGAAATGCTGCTCGAAGTCGTTAAATCCCTTCAGCGAGATTTTGAGGATCTCGTTTTATTAATAGTCGGTGAAGGCCCGCTAAGAGGGCATATAAAATATGTCGCAAACGAACTGGATCTGGCCAAGGATTCAGTCCTTCTGACCGGCAATGTTCCTCACCACGAAGTCCCACGATATATCTGTCTGGCCGATGTGGCGATAATTCCTGAAACCAATGACTATCGCTCGCCGATTAAGATGTTCGAGTATATGGCCATGGCTAAGCCGGTGGTGGCGCCGCGCATGCCCGCCATAGAAACCGTCATAGAAGACGGGCTGGACGGCATGCTTTTTAAGCCTGGTGACAAGGACTCTTTTCGAGATGTCTTATTGAGAATATTGGGCAATCCGAAAAAGGCTCATATGCTCGGGCAAGCTGCGCGGGATAAAATTAAGTCGCATTACACTTGGGAGATGAATGCCCAAAGGATTCTGAATTTGATATGAGTCACATCGATATGTCCCTTTTTGAATTCCGAACAACAATAACGTAACCAACCAAGGGTATAATGACTGGTTGAGGACTGGGATTGATTTAATGGAATGAATACAATGAATGAGATAACAGTAATAATATTGATCGGATGAAGATGGTTAACTACCAAGAGCATAACAGATAGCAAATGGAGGTATGGTTATTGCTAAAAGATTGCACAGGTAATGCGACTAATCTTCGGAGGTATAGCATGAAAAACAGATCATGGACCATGTTTAAGACGAAGCTCTTTATTAGAAACAGTTGCATAAAGAGCTTACTCATGATCTTAACCATGATTACTTTAGGGTCTCCTGCCTTTGCCGCAACATATTACATGGCGACCACCGGATCAAACTCTAGTTCAGGAACGGAATCAGCTCCGTGGTTGACACTCGTATATTCCATGTCACGCATGAGTGGCGGCGACACTCTGATCATCAAAAACGGCACCTATACCGGCGTGAATAATGCGATCAGCGCCGGGGGCACCATGCCACCGGTAGGATCATCAAGTTCATGGACCACAATCAAGGCCCAGAACGACGGTGGAGTGCTCTTTGACGGCGAAAACGCCCGTGATATGTTCAGCGTGACAGGCGGCAATCCGGGCACGAACCGGTATTGGCAATTCGAGGGCCTGATCTGGGGTCGGACAAGCGGATGCAACGTATTGTGCTATTCAGCCAATTATGTAAAGTTCTTACGCTGTGGAGCATATGATTGCGGATCCGGCAATAACGCCAATTTCGCCATGGGGCGCTATGGGGCATATATCCTCGTTGAAGGGTGCTATGCCTGGGGGGCAGGAAGGTATAAATTTTTAGGATACCAAGGCGATTATCTCATCTTTCGGAACTGCGTGGCAAGATCGGATATCATTAACGCATCAACGGAGCCATGCGCCCAGTTTTCCCTGTACTCCTGTGATTACAGCCTGGCGCAGAACTGCATCGCTATCGACAGCGATCAAACCAGCCACTATACTGCCGCGGAATATCATGGTCCTTTCATTGTCCCATCGACGGATATGAATGCCAACAACACGTCATTCGTTAACTGCATCGGGCTTAATATCAAGACCGGCGGTCTCTGCACGACCGGAAATGAATATTATGCGGCAAAGAACACCACCTTCACCAACTGCGTTGTATGGGACTGCACGCCCGGTGTGGGAATATACAACAATTGGATGCGCGGCAATGGGGATGTCATAAATCACTGTACTTTCGGCGCCGGTGCTGCAAATTCTTCCACCTCTTATTTCCATTCCTATGACGGGATTGGGACAAACAACAATACCGTGGTCAAGAACTCTCTCTTTTATAAGATTCTCGGTTCAGGTTATTCTGTTCTCAATGATGTGGAATCGAACAGTTATAACGCATATTACGCCAACACCGCTGCGAACAACAATTCCGGGACCAATGATAAAACAACAACGAACTTCATTTGGAGTTCCTCAAACACCAGCGGCGGATTGAAATACATCACCCGCATCGAAACCGGATCGAATCTTTCCGGGCAAGGTAACGATGGCGGTGATATGGGTGCAAACGTTAAAACGCTTGTCGGGAAATCAGGTACGCTCTATGGTGAGACAGGGTACAATTCCGATACGGGATTATCGATGTGGCCGTTCCCGAACGAGTCATTGATCAAGACGAAAATGGCCGCCTATAGCAATAGCGGAGTCAGCGGGGCACGCGGATTCTGCACCGGTACCAGCAAGGACGGTACTACTCAGACATTGACCAAGTATATATGGGAATATCTTGGCAATCAGTTACCGTCGGATATTTATGGGAGCGCAAACATTGCAAAGCCAACCGGTGTAAAAGCGGTAGTCATAAGTGATTAATCGCTGTTAGAGATGAATGCGCACAAGGGGAGGTCATCAGGACGTCCCCTTGTGCGTTTATTTACTATTGATTGCTGGTCCAAAATAGATTTTGATAGCTTTACGATAATATCGCGGCAGTAAGTAAGATTCATCCTTTCAGAAAAAAATATTCCTGTAGGTGGGCACAGATCGTTCTTCATCCATGAAAGAAAAGATTTTATCCTTGAGATTGGTGACAAAGTATTTTCCCCGCTACATTCAATCGGAGAACCGATTGTCATAGTATATTTTCTGAACTCAACGTCGATTGCTATAGGACCAACAAAATACGCTTGCACAGGATTAATTGTGCGATATGATTGCCAATCAAAATATTCAAAATGTGTCTCAATGGGATTGCTTATGTCTAAACTTTCTTTAAGAGGGAAGGCCGATGGTAATGGATAAAAATGTTGAAGTGAGCGTTGTAATTCCTGCGTATAACTCGGAGAACTTCATAGGACAAGCATTACAGTCCGTGCTCGCTCAGTCCTTTTCTCCCCGGGAGATTATCATCATTGATGATGGTTCCACGGATCAAACAAAGCATGTCATAGCCGGGTATGTTGGTAACATAAAATATGTCTATCAAGAAAATGCCGGTCCCGCCGCAGCAAGAAACAGGGGGGTGTTAGAAGCAAAGAGCGATTGGATCGCGTTTCTGGATAGTGATGATTATTGGGACGCCGATCATTTAGAACAGTTGGTTGAAAACTTAAAGAAAAACAAGGACGCGGTTCTCGTTTATTGTGGAAAGAAATGGATTGATAAAGATGGGAATACGCTAACAGATTTTGCCAGGCAAGAGAAATTTCCTTCGGGGTGGATATTTAATGATTTATTCAAAGCTAATTATATCAGCACAGCCTCCGTGGTCCTCGTGAAAAAGTCAATATTTCACGCGATAGGAGGGTTCAACGAAAAGCTCTGGAATGCTGAAGACTATGATTTATGGTTGTGCATAAGCGCAATAGCGCAAGTTTGTGGCGTGCCGGTCTATACCGTAAATTATAGAAGGCATGCTACTAATTTAACGCTTCAAACAATGAAGGCACTGAGGGGCGATTTGGTTGTATTGAAAAAGTGTATCAACATGATTGCCAAGAAACAAGTAGACAAGAGAAATAATCCAGAACGTATCGACGTTCGTAACCGTATGAAGCAGTTTTACAATGATGCCGCCTTGAGTCTGTTTCATCTCGGTGAGTATAGGGAACTCCGTTCATTAGGATTCGATGTAATCAAACATTGCTGCATCACAAAATCATTCTTGATACGGTGGATTCTATGTTGGTTGCCGAAATGGGTGGTTAATAAATTCAGAGATGCGTATTCCAAGTCCCTGTCATAAAAAGGCGGATTATCCTATGAGAAATCATATGAGCATCTGCCCTTATTCCAGCCATAATGCTCCGCGGAAATATGTTCGGCACTGGTGAGGTGTGAAATGTCTTGTTATTTGATGTACCTGACGGTATTCATCATGTTTTTCCAACCTACATCGATATTCCCTTGGATGGAAGCGGCTCAGCCACTACGTAATGCGGCAATCATCGCATTCATTGCGTATTTGTTTGCAGCTAAAAAATCATCACACGGATTCATGGAAATCAATACCAACAGATTTTTCGTGCTGTTTGCCGTTATGCAGGTGATAAGTTCTGCTTTCGTATGGCTTACTGGCGCAGTAGAAACATTAAATCTCTGGATTCGGATTGGAATCGTCTATTTCCTGATTACCCAGTTGGTGACTGATGAGAAAAAGGTGCGCATGGTCGCCCTGATGATGGTTCTAGGGTTGGCATACTTGTCCTATTTTTCAATATCCAACTATGTCGTGGATTATATTCCTGGATTGCGGGCAGGTGCTTTCGGTTGGTACGAGAATCCCAACGATCTTGCAATTATTCTGGTCACAGCTATTCCATTAGCCTTGCTGCTAGCAAATACAAGCACCTCATTTTTGGGAAGATTGCTGTATATGGCCCTTGCTGCAATGTTTACTTTTAATGTGCTTTTTACGGGCTCGCGTAACGGACTGCTCGGGCTTATGGCTGTCGGCGTGATCGGCATCATGTCTTCCTATAAAATTCCTAAGCTATTGCGCTCTTGCTTGATTATTGGCCTGTTGGGGGCAGTATTAACCGTCGGGGTGAGTAATGTTCTGACCAGGAGTGATTTGCAGGGGCATGTCTCGGGCGATGAATCCTCTGAGAGTCGGATTGAACAATGGAAGGCCGGCGCGCGCATGCTCGTGCATAACCCACTGTTCGGCATCGGTAGAGAGCAGTTTCCTGATCGCGCGTCGGATTATGGGGGTATCCACGGCATGTACCCACACAATACCTTGGTGCAGGTCTTTTCTGAAACGGGATTGCCGGGCGGCATTTTTTTTGTGATGTTCGCGGTTTATCCGCTCTATGAGGCACGACGATATTTTCAACGTCCCCGGAAGAAAACGCCGGTGCTATCTGCTGTCGGCGCCTATCGTTTCATCATTGCGGCATTGGTCGGATTCTGGGCATGCGCCTTTTTCTCGAATCGTTACCAGTATTATATCTTATATGTGCTCGTTGCATTGGTCGTGGCTATCAAGGAAAATATTATCAAGCCGCAAGAATCAACGGATGCGGATATTCCCTTGGAAAATCCGGCATGACAAGTACGGGTAAAGTAGTTAAGAACTCGATCTGGCTTATCATCCAGCCGTTGGTTCTTAATGTCATCTCTCTCTTTGTTATCGGCTATATCGCCCGGTCGTTAGGGCAGGTTGATTATGGGAAGTTCACGTTTGCTTTTGCCTTCATATCGCTTTTCATGCCCGTCATCAACATGGGGCTCGGTTCATTGGGAACACGCGAAATCGCAGAGAAAAGGGGAGCATCCGCTGATTTTTTCTGGAAGCTGTTTGTGCTGCGCGTTTTTCTGGCTTCGGTGGCCATTGCCGCTGTGGTCTTGACCGTACATATACTCGGTTATCCGGCCGATACCCGTTTCGTGGTGTATATCGCAGGATCCACGCTGCTGTTCTATTCGGTTACCATTACATTTCATAGCGCGTTCCAAGGTTTTGAGATGATGCAGTATATCGCCTATATTAATTTTATTTCCGGTTGTATACTGACATTGCTTTCGGTAGTTGTCCTGTTTGCCGGCTATCGTCTTATCGGCTTGAGCTTGGTATATGCTTTCGGCAGCTTCCTGGCAATGATTATGGCCATCTATTACATCAAGAAGATATTCCCAACACCGCAATATAAAATCGATCTCATTTTCTGGAAGAACAGTCTGACGCAGGGATTCCCTTTTTTTCTGCCGGGATTTTTTGGTATGGTCAGCCTGAAGATTGGAACAATCCTCTTATCGAAGCTTTCGGGTGACGCGGCCGTGGGTGTTTTCGGCGCGGCGAACAGCCTTATCGAGAAACTGCTTATCATACCGGATGGCGTTTGTACCGCACTTTTTCCGACATTGGCGATCCTGTATCAACAGTCCCGCTCCGAAGCCGGGGAATTGTTTAAGCGGTTTCACGTCTACCTGTTTTTGATGGGATTACCGATGGCGGTTGGAACGACGCTCCTTGCAAAACCGATCATTACCTTGATTTATGGCTCCGGCTACCAGGCTTCGATAACGGTTCTGCAGATATTGATTTGGTGGCTTTTCCTGTTGTTTTTTAACTCGCTGATGGGATGGTCGCTGGGCGCGGTGCATCAAGAGAAAAAAGTTGCGCGGGTATCGCTAATTTCCGCCGGCCTGTATATAGTTTTCAATCTCCTGCTGATCCCTTATTTCGGTCCGATTGGTGCTGCGGCGGCAAGCGTTGTATCAGTGATCATCACGGTGATACTGCTTTATCGTTTAATACATCAACATATTGTCTCGGGTGTATACAAAAACAGTGTCTACCTGAAAATCGTCGGCGCCAATATTGTGATGGGGGGCATATTGATGCTGCTGCGGCAGTTCAACGTTATTCTCTCCATTATAGCTGGTATTGTCGTGTATGCGATCACGGTGGTTTGGTGGAAGATTCTCAGTCAAGATGATTTGGCGGCCTTTTATAAGGAAATCATAAAACGGGAACCGAAAGCGATACGAGTCTCATAGAAAGGACGTACATGCCGAACAATATGCGGGTAGCTATTCTTTCCTCAGGCTTGGGTCATGTTTTCAGGGGTGTTGAAAGCTGGAGCGAAGAGATTGCCTATGGATTAAAGGATCATGAAATAGATGTAACTTTGTTCAAGGGAGCCGGTATCGCACGTTCTTCAATTGAAAAAGTTATCCCCTGCCTGCACCGTGGTTCACCATGGGCAAGACGTCTGGTGAGATTCATGCCATCAGGCGCCTGGCGATATGGATTTGGTTCCGAAGTTCAGGCGGAAGGTACGACCTTTGCCTTGGCCGCTTTAAAGGATCTGTGGAAATATGATATTATACATACTCAGGAGCCTCCGGTCGCCAAGGTTGTTTTATGGGCCAAAAAAATAGGACTATTACGCGCACACATCATCATCGCGAACGGCACCAATGAATCGGTTGATTTTCTTAAAAGATTTAAATATGTTCAATACCTAACCGACTATGACCTCCAGCAAGCGCGCAGGTATGAGAATGTTGATCACCAACATTGGTTTGCAATTCCTAATTTCGTAAAAATGGATACTTTTCGGCCGGATATTGTTTCCACGGTGCGCGCGGCATGCAAGATCCCTGACGATGCCCTTGTCGTCTTAACCGTTGCGGCAGTCAAAAAAGAGCATAAACGCATTGATTATCTGTTACGTGAAGTGGTGCGGCTTCGAGCGGTCTGTAACAAGAATATCTATGTTATGATTGTTGGTGGAAGCACCGACGAGACACCAAAACTTATCTCCTTGGCCAGGGAGATGCTTGACGACAAAGCCATATTTCTGCTTGACCAGGATTACAGTAAGATGCCGCACATCTATGCGGCGGCTGATATCTTTGCATTGTGCTCGCTTCAGGAAATGTTCGGTATTGTATTTCTGGAAGCAATGGCATCAGGGCTGCCCACTTTGGGTAATACCCATCCGGTGATTGAATGGATTCTCAGCGGTGGCGGGGAGTGTGTGGACATGACGAAAGACGGCGCCTTGGCGAAAGCACTCGAAAAATACCTCGATCCCGTCTATCGCGCGGCCGTCGGCGAACAGGCGCGCGCATATGTGACCCAACATTTTGACAGAGATGGCATCATAAAGCGAATCATCGAGCAATATCAAACCATCATCGCAGAGGAGATGAATCGTGAGTAAGAGAGTGAGCGTTATTATACCGGTTTTTAATGCCGGCACTTATTTGCGTTTAGCGCTGGAATCCGTGCTCAACCAATCCTATCAGGACTTCGAGATCATCGCAGTCGATGACGGATCAACCGATGACTCCCGTGAGATCCTAGCCTCGTACGGCAAGCGGGTAACTTGTATATCTCAGGCGAATAAGGGCCCTTCAGCCGCCCGCAATACCGGCATCCATCATGCAAAAGGTGCGTTCATCGCATTTCTCGACGCAGACGACCTTTGGTTACCGACCAAATTGGAAAAACAGATTCGATTCCTTGAAGAGAATCCTTCAGTGGATTTTGTATATACCGATTTTGTCATGATTGATGCAGGTGGGACGCCAATCCGTGATGTGCGCTTGAAAACGATCACTGATCAGCAAACGTTGGTCAATACCATGCTGGTGCATAATGTGATGAATGGCTCAAACAGCAGTTCGGTAATGAAGAAAGATTGTTTTGACCGGGCTGGTTATTTCGATGAAACCATGAGAGGATGCGAGGACCGCGACATGTGGATCCGTATCGCCAGGACCTGTAAGGTCCAGGTTCTTCAGGAACCCTTGGTCCATTATCGCTTTCATCAGAGCAATGCCCATAAGAATATACCCATGATGCAACAGGGTCAGGAAAGATTCGTACAGAAGAATGCGGTGGATGCAGGCTGGTTGACCAGGAGAAAGGCTTATGCATACATTTATCTCGATATCGCCCGCGAATGCGCCGGTATGTCGAGACATCCCCAGGCAGCCTTCAACGCAATGAAATCATGTCTTCGTTATCCTTTGAAATTGTATGATGAGGACGATAAATATCAGATCCTGTTAAAGTCGTTGCTTCCTGAAATCCTTCTGCACATGCTTCGCGCTTCAAGGAAATAACTGATGGTTGATAGATTGCGTGTCATGCATGTTCTGGAGTCGCTTGAGATCGGAGGGCTTGAGAACGGCGTGGTCAATATTGCCAATAACATTGATGCTGGTCGCTTTGAGACGGTTATCTGCTGCATCAGGCGTGAAGGTCCATTAAAGATGTGTCTGAAGCCGCAGGTAAAAGTAATTTGTCTCAACAAAAAGCCGGGGTTTGACCCCATGACGGCATTGACGGTAGCACGCCTCTGCCGTCAAGAAAAGATTTCCGTTATGCATACGCATGGGTGGGCCGCAGGACTGTATTGCGGCGTCATTGGCGCACGTATGGCCGGAGTCCCGGCGATCTTAAATGGCGAGCATGGCGTGTTTTATCTTGACAAGAAGCGACGCTTGATTGCTCAGAAGTTGCTCTTCAGTTTGACGCATACCATTGTACCGGTATCGCTCGATCTGAAGAAAGACATTATCCGTCATTTAGGGACAGACCCGGCAAAGATTGTCCCGATTATGAATGGGGTGGATACGGACCAATATAAACCGGATGATGCTGCGCGGCGGATGTGGCGCAAGCATTTTGCGTTCAGCGATAGCGATGTTGTTATCGGCACCGTCGGCCGGCTGGTGCCGATCAAAGATTACGCGACCCTGCTTCATGCCGGTGCGCGGATCATACAGAAACAACCCGCGACCAAGCTGGTATTCATCGGTGACGGTCAGCAGCGTGATGAACTCGTTCAGTTGGCTGCTTCACTGGGAATAACCGTGAATGTCCGCTTTATGGGAGCACGTAATAACGTTTCAGAGCTCCTAAACATGCTGGATGTCTTTGCGTTGACCTCGATTGATGAAGGACTTTCCAACAGTATTCTTGAAGCCATGTCTACGGGAAAACCGGTCGTTGCGACCTCAGTCGGCGATAACTCCGAGATCGTAATTGAGGGAAAGACAGGGTTCCTTGTGCCCGTCGGTTGTGTGGAAGCCTTGACCGAGGCCTTACTGAAGTGCACTGATATCTCAACCGCGAAGCACATGGGAGCGGCAGCCAGACAGTATATAGAAGATAATTTCAGCCTCCAGCGCATGATCAGAAACTACGAAAACCTTTATACCGCATGCGTGGAAAGAAGAAGATATCGATGAAGGGGTAGAGCGGTATATCAGGTATGATAGATCAACTGATAATGAGGCGCCCTGCCGTAAACTTGTCGACAAGGTCATCATCAGTGCTCATGAATGCTGATGTTTTCCTTGCGTTTTGACCGCCTTGAACGCGAATATGTTAGGATTTTACGATGGGAATAATTGCGGGCATATATTATTTTAAAGAAGCAGATCCTTCGTTATATGAGCTGCTAACGAGAATGTGCACAATCCAGCGGCATCGCGATTCAAGCAAACCAATTCGTTACAGCACTTCCCACTTTGGCGCGGTCATGTCCAATAGACAAAACCATTTATCTGAAAGCAATAGCGCCAATGAGCAGACCGGCAAAGCGACAATCAACGGTATTGCCGCATTCGTAGACGGTATCGTGCTGGATGTGCCGAAGCATATGCGTTATTTCCGGCAGAGAGGTTACCACCTCTCTGTTTCCAGTGGATCATCCGTCATCGCCGCTGCCTATAAAGAGTGGGGAAAAGACTTCAGGGAGCATCTTGAAGGAGAATTTGCCTGCGCGGTATGGGATGAGGATAATGAGGTTTTGCTTCTCTCGCGTGATCCCTATGGCCATAAACCCCTTCATTATGCTATCGACCATAGACGCATCATTTTTTCATCGGAAGCCAAAGGGATTCTGGTTGGTGGTGTTTCGCCTGAGATAGATCTGCTTGCATTCAGTGATTATCTTTCGCTTAATTGTATCCCACATCCTGCTACGATATTTAAGCACATCAGGCAGGTATCGCCGGGCGAAACCATGATCATATCCCGAGGCCGCACACGATCTCACGTCTATTGGGTTCCGCGGATGGAGGAAGACAGCACCCTTAAACTGGACGATGCCGTCAATCAGGTAAGTGACAGTCTCAGAAATGCCGTCAAGAAAAGAATGGTCGGCGACGAGGCATATTGTTTTTTAAGCGGCGGTGTTGATTCTAGTATGGTGCTGTCTTATGCTTCAGAACTTTCCCATAAGACGGTAAATGCAATCACGATCGGCTTCGATGAATCAGAAACCAATGAACTGCCCGACGCTGTGGCAATGGCGCGGCATGTTGGCGCAAAGCATCACCATGTAACCGCCAGAGCCGAGTACTTTTTTGATATGCTTGAAACGCTGGTCTTCCATCATGATTCACCCTTCACCGACACCTCAGCCTACCCGTCCTATTATGCCGGAATGTTGGGACGCCAGTTTACCGATATTATCCTGACCGGAGACGGCCCTGACCAGACGATGGCCGGAAGCTCTCATCACGTTTTTGCCGCGCAGCATAATATTTTTGCACAGCGCAATGCCTTTATCCAACGATTTTGTTCACTCGGCGCGGACCTGGCCAAGACTCTGTGCCGTGATCTTTCTCCGTCGCTTCTCTCAAAAGTGTGGCGTAATCTGGATCGTAGATCATTCGATCCCATCCATGCGGCATTTGAAATCAGATCCTATTTCCCCAATTTGATAAAAGAAAGCCTCTGTGAGGAAGAAGTGTGGCGGGTGCATTTAGAGCATGATCCTTACCGCCATCCAAGATCCTGGTTTTCACAATCGAAAACGAATGACCCGATCAATCAGTACCTCTTCGCAGATATCAAGTTCTATATTCCCGAAGATCTCATGGTCAAAGTAGATCGCATGTGCATGGCACATGGTCTTGAGACGTTATCCCCATTTCAGGATGTCGAGCTGGCATCCATCGTGTCTAGCCTACCGAGCAAGTATAAGCTTCATATTTCTCCACAAGGCACGATTACTACCAAGTATATCCTCATGCAGCTTGCCGAACATCGTTTTCCTCCTTCCTTGCTGAACAAAAAGAAACAGGGTTTTGCAATCCCGGTTGATACATGGCTGCGCCAGAATGACGGGGAGTTCTTGAAAAATATTCTCCTCGATCCAAGAACCCTGAACCGAGGTTATTTCAAGAAAAAGCAGCTGGAGAAATATGTCCATGATTTTCTAGCCCATCGGTGCGATTTCTATTATGCATGTCCGTACAGTCTCGTATCCATGCTCACCTTTGAGCTCTGGCATCGATTATTCGTGGATGATAGCGTGAAAGTACCGGCGATTCGACATGCATGACATATCATCAGATCTGAGCATCCCTATAAGACAAGGTTGCTTAAAGGTTCTTAATATATGAGCATTATTTCAAGAATGAAAGGCATACAAGGACGCGGACTGCAATTCTGGTTGCCCGCCTATGTCAGGCAACTGGTGACACCGAAAGAACAAGCGCCGTCCGGGATTCCTCTGCATATTCTCTTTTGTCTTGTCGATCATTTTGAACCAGCCAACCGTGACGGTGGAGTTCAGACACCGGATGAACGCGTCAGCGCCTGGGTTGAGCGATATCCCCATATGGCCGGATCTCATCGAGACGCGGATGGAAGACACCCTCAACACAGCTGGTTTTATCCTCCGCATTTGGATCACAAATACCTTAAGGATCTGGTGGCGCTCTGTAAGAAGGGGTTTGGCGAGATTGAAATGCATCTGCACCATAACCATATGTCGCCGTTTCCTGATACCTCCGAGAGTCTTAAGGCGAAGATCATGAAATGCATTGATGATTATGCGCAGTACGGCATTTTTTGTCTGCCGGACGGAAGCCGGCATTTCGCGTTTATCCACGGTGATTGGTCGCTTGACAACGCTTGTGGCGCGGAGATCTGCGGCGTCAACGATGAAATAACCATCCTCAAAGAATGCGGCTGTTTTGCGGATTTCACATTTCCATCTCTCGGGATTGCTCAACCGGAAACGATCAATTCCATATATTATTGTAAGGATGATCCGGCGCAACCGAAATCGTACAATCGTGGTTTCCTGCTCAAGGCGGGAGGACAGCCGATGGACGAATTATTGATGATACAGGGGATCATAGGCCTGCGCTGGGCATCAAGGACGCATAGGATGAGACCGTCCATTGAAGCTTCCAATATCGATAAAGCCGATCATCCGTTTGATGCCCGTACGGATTACTGGATTAAAAACGCCATAAAAATAGCCGGTCGCCCTGATTGGTGTTTTATCAAGCTGCATACCCACGGAGGTCGAGACATCGATTTCGATTATCTCCTCGGAGAAAGCGCCGATGCCATGTACACGTATCTTGAAAGAAAATATAACGATGGAAAAAGATACATACTGCACTACGTGACTGCGCGTGAGATGTTCAATATCGCCAAGGCCGCGGAAGCCGGAAGAACAGGCAACCCCGGTGCATACCGTGATTTTGTTGTTCAGCCGTACCAATATAGGTAATGACTGCGGACTACCTGTTGTAGGCTCAAGCAAAGAGAGGCTGACTAGGAAGGGGGGAACCGGGATATGGGGTTTATCGGCAGCTTTATCCTGAAAATTCGTCGGCGCGAAACACCATTTTATCGCCGGCTGTACGCTATTTTGATTAAACTGAATCGTCTGGAATTCCCCTTCATACGTCCGCTGCACGCACTGATGTATCAGGAGCGTAAGGTACGGATTTCATTCTTTCGCTGGCTGAGCGTGAAACTCTACTATGAACCATTGTTCAAGTCTCAGTGCGTCTCCGTAGGGCGCAATTTCAAAATTATCCGCGGTGCCCTGCAGGGGATTCCCTATATGAGTGGAAAACTCTTTATTGAAATCGGAGATAATGTGACGCTGCACAGCGTCATCACTTTTGCCGGAAACAAAGTCTATGACCAGCCGAAGCTCAAGATCGGAAACAACACCTATATAGGCGCGCGGAATAACTTTGCCGTTGCTCAGGAGATAACCATCGGCAACAATTGCTATTTTGCGGATGATATTATAGTCCGCGATAATGACGGCCATCCCGTGGATTATCTTCAACGCCGCGCCAATATGCCTGTCAGCAGACATGACGTTAAACCCGTAAGGATCGGCGATGATGTATGGATCGGGTCAAACGTGACAATCTTGAAAGGTGTGACCATCGGTGATCGCGCTATTGTGGCGGCCCATTCGCTTGTCAAGAGCGATGTGCCGCCTGACACCGTGGTCGGAGGTAATCCGGCGAAAGTCATCAAGGATCTGCCGTCGGTGAGATCGTGAAAATAATTCTTTTAAGACGCTACGGCATACCTTGCATCGATCTTGGAGATGGTAAATCATCAATGATCCATAATCTTGTGAGAAGAAATTTTGATCTGATCCGATAACGGGGGATTTGAACTCATCGCTGCTTCATCACCCCCATCTTAAGGGTGTTCGAACTTACTGAAAGGCCGCCAGTGGCGGCCTTTTTTATTTGACTTGTTCGGCGGATTGTAATTCAAGGGCGACATGCAAAGGGAGATGGACACATGAAGATCGGACTCATCGGACTCAAGAAAGCAGGCAAAACGACCATCTTTAACGCCCTGACTCGTTGTGAGATTGCTACAGAGGCGTTCACCACCACCAAAATGGAACCCAATCTGGCGGTGGTTGAGGTGGCCGACGAGCGGGTTACGCGACTGAAAGAAATGTATAACCCCAAAAAAACCACCAACGCGACACTCGAACTTATCGATTTCGTCGGCATCGCTCAGGACCAGGAACGTAAACAGGTCTTCTCGGCCGCCGAGCTCGGTTTGATCAAGAATGTGGACGCCCTGGCCCTGGTGTTGAGAAACTTCAGCGATGAGATGCTGGATCAGACATTCGGCGAATCCAATCCCCAGACCGATATGCAGACCCTCATCTCCGAAATCATACTGTCGGACCTGATCCTGGCCGAGACCAGGCTGGAGCGTATCGATCACCAAATGAAACGCGGGGTTAAAACCCCGGCCCTTGAACAGGAAAAGGCGGCCCTGGAACAGATTCTTACGGATCTTAACGCCGACAGGCTGCCGGGCAAGGATGCCATATCTGCTGAGCATCACAAGCTTCTAAGGGGTTTCCAGTTCCTGACCCTCAAACCCCTGCTGGTGATCCTCAACTCGGATGAGGAGCGCTTCGGGAAAGAGGGCGCGCTGCTCGAACAGCTATCCCATGACTATCAGGCAATCGAATTCGCCGGCCGTTTCGAGATGGAGCTCAACCGGTTGAGCGAGGAAGAGGCTGCCGCCTTTATGGAAGATCTGCATATCGCCGCCTCGGCACGTCAACGGTTGACGCTGCTGGCCTATGACGTACTTGGCTATCAGACTTTTTTTACCGTCGGACCGGACGAAGTGCGGGCCTGGACCATTCATAAGGGCGATACGGCCGTGGAAGCCGCGGGCGTGATCCACTCGGACCTGGCGCGCGGTTTTATTCGGGCCGAGTGCTTCAGCTACGATGATCTGATGGCGCATGGATCTGAGAAGGCCTTGAAAGAAAAAGGCCTGATCCGGCTCGAAGGGAAAACCTATTCCGTCAAGGATGGTGATATACTGAGTATACGCTTCAGCGTATAAATCGGCGGAATCAGCTCACCCCTCCTCTTTGAGAATCCCTCGTTTTCAAGGGATGCGGGAGGGGTGAGCTTTTTAATCTTGCCGCAGAATTGTCCCGGTCCGTCCAATCACCGTACGCTTCAAGGGGATATCAACATCTGCTCGGCGGATGGCTTCCTGGGCCGCGTGCATGAAGGCCGCGCAGCAGGGTACTTCCATGTGCACCACGCTCAGCGAGCGCGGACGCGCGTCCTGGATGATCGCGCTGAGCCGTTCGATATGTGCCTGAAGGTCATCAAGCTTGGGACAGCCGATGGCCACGGCCTTACTTTTAAGGATATCGCGGTGCAGGTTGGGGTGGGCCACGGCCGCACAATCCGCCAGCAGGATCAGATCAGCGCCCTTGAGAAATGGCGTCTGAGGCCCCAGGAGCTGAAGCTTGACCGGCCAGTGCATCAGTTCGGAGGCGTTATGATGCGTTTGCGTGCCTGGTGCGGCAGTGATGGTTTTCAGACTCATCGCGGCTGATGATGGGCAGCCGCACGGCATGGTTTCACCCGGCCCAGCCGCGGGGGACTGGGCCTGTTCGACTACTGTTTCATCAAAGTCTTCAGCCGGGCGCTCGATGATCTTCAAAGCCCCTTGCGGGCATTCACCAAGACAGGCGCCCAGGCCGTCGCAATACGTATCGCCGATGAGCTTGGCCTTGCCGTCCACCAGCTTCAAAGCACCTTCGGCACAGGCTACAATACATTGTCCGCAGCCGTTGCATTTGGACTCATCGATTGCAATGATGGAACGCGATTTCTTCATGCCGTCTCCCTCCTTATGATCATGAGGGCCATATACCGCAAAACAGACACCCCGGATTTGACTTACGTCAAGTCATGTATCATCGATTCGGATGCCCTCAGGCCTTTTTGGGGATTGCTTTATGGGACGAGGCTTTGCATAAGGAAGCTATGATAAATGAGAACCTGCTCGCTAAGACAGAACTTTTCCGGGATATGGATCCTTCCAGCCTTATGCTGCTCGGCGCGCACGGCGTGGAAAAGAGACTTGCCGCCGGCGAGGTCCTGTTTCTGGAGGGTGCGCAAGGCGCGGCCTTCTATCTGGTGGAGCATGGGACCATACGGCTTTCCAAATCCGGCATGGAGGGCCAGGAGGTCACGTTGCGCCTCGTACAACCCGGCGAGATCTTCGCGGAAGTGATCCTGTTCGAAAATTCCACCTATCCCGTCAATGCCGTGGCCGTAACCGCCAGCACGGTGCTGGCTATACCGCGGGATTTCTTCCTGAGCATGCTCGACGATCGCGAGTTCCGCAACCGCTTCATTGCCAATATTATGCGCAAACAGCGCTATCTGGCCGAACGCATCCGTTACCTGACAACCTTCGACGTAGAACAGCGCTTCTTCCTCTTTCTCATCGAGCGCTACGGCCGGCAGAACGTATATACGATCGAGCTTCCTAAGAAAGATATTTCCGCGGCCATCGGTACGATCCCTGAGACATTCTCGCGCTTGATCCAGCGGCTCAAGCAACAGGGTCTCCTGGAATGGGAAGGGTCACAACTGAAGGTCAATCCGGAGGTATGGGGCCTCTATGAAACCTGAATCGGAATGAACATGGACCGGGCAACGCTAGAAAAGCTCATTGCCCAGGGTGAGGGCCTCGAAGTTGAATTCAAGGTGCGCCTGCCTTCTCAGCTGCGCCTGGCCCGTTCGGTGTGTGCCTTTGCAAATTCCATAGGCGGTGTCATTATCGCCGGCGTGGATGACCAGGGCCATGTCGTCGGGTTGGAAGCGCCTGACGAGACCAGACAGGCCTTGCATGCCTGTCTGGATCATATCGAACCGCGACCTGATATCGCGGTTGCGGAAATCATGCTCGCGGATACCCGTCTGGTGTGCTGTACGGTGGCCCAGGGTGAAAACAAACCCTATCAGGTGGTGTCTTCACAGGGCGGCCAAGTCTTTATCAGGGCCGGTGCATCCATACAGCCGGTTGCAAAAGCGAAAAAGTTGGCTGATGAAGATGCCTTCAGGCGGAGACTCAGACTTACTTCACTTCAAAAGGATGTGCTGAAGACCATCGGCAGCCAGGATGGCATTCGTCTTGACAAGCTCTGCGCCCGGCATAACCTGTCAAGGCACAGGACCATGAAGCTGCTCGTGCCGTTGATCAGGGCCGGGGTGGTGCTCGAAAAGGATGGTGGATATATACTCCGTTAGTGATGGTGGGGTGGACATGTTTTTCTTAAAAAAGCTTATCGGACAATTGTGCATGCCAATGTCGATCATTACGATCTTGATGCTCGCGGGTCTCATCCTCTTATGGTGGTCCAGAAAACAGCGCACGGCCAAGGTCATGGTGAGTGTCGCCATGCTCCTGCTCATACTCGTCAGTTATGGAGTATTATCGCAGACCGCCTTAAGGTCCCTGGAAAATCTCTATACGCCTTTGGACATGGAAGCACTGCGCCATAGCAACGTGCGTACGATTGTCGTCCTGGGAGGTGGGCATCTACCCTGTGTCACGGCTTCACCGGTCAGCCGGCTCACCCCCGACACTTTGGTGCGCCTCAGCGAGGGGATATGTATTAAAAAACAGCTACCGGACGCGCGGCTGATCCTCTCCGGCGGGAATTACAACGGCCCCGATTCCGATGCGGCTCTCATGCGCAAGGCGGCCATCGCTTTTGGGGTTGATCCGGCGTCGATCGTGGAGGAGGACACATCCCTGGACACCAAGGATGAGGCCCGCCTGATCAAGGAGATGCTGGATGACGAGCGATTCATCCTGGTGACCTCCGCCTACCACATGCCCAGGGCCATGGCCCTGTTCACCGGGCAAGGCATGCAACCGATCGCGGCCCCGGTTGGTTATATGGCCCAATGCCCATCCAATGTTACCCTATATACATTCTTTCCCTCGGCAGATCACCTCAGGGAGGCAGAAATCGTGATGCACGAAGTACTCGGCATTATCAGTGCGGCGATCATGGGACAACTTTGATCGAGCGTCAGGGTAGGACATGGCGATCGGCAACCAGGGACGCAGCTTATATCCGGGATAGGTGTCTGCGGAGTTGCCGGGCGGTCACCGGGTCCTTCCAGGCCTTGATCACGGCCCCGGAGCTGCTTAGGAGCACTACGCGGAAATGTCCCTCGCCCTCGAACAATGAACAGGCGGTATCGCGGTCCGTATGGTACCCGGCCTGCGCTTCGGCCGAAGGGCAGGCGACCACGCACAGAAGGTCACATTCCTGGCGGGATATGGTTTGCAGGATTCCTGTTTGCCGGACATAGTCAGGATGGTCCAACGAGGATGTCTCGATCAGCACCACCCACGGATCGGAACGGACGGTCGCATTGAGGAGCATATCCTCCAGAACGTGGGTTGAATGGTATTCTTTATTCGCGGCATCATAAAAGGTGAAGTCGAGAAATTCCGCCACGGGCGGGTTCCCGTGCAACGTGAACACCAGCATCGCCACCAGCAGTGCCATCATAGGTCTGACTTCTCGCTCCAACCAATCACTAGCATGTTTATCGGAAATATTTTACAGGGCTTGATGATATCAAGGAAAAATTAAAGAGTTGGACAACGACAAGCAGCCGACCGTCCGGCGGCGTATGCGGGAAAAAACGGCATGCGGTAAGGGAAGGCATCATGGGTGGGTGCTTGCCAGGTTGAGAATCACGGCGCCGCTGATCACCAGCAGGATACCCCCGATCTTCATGGCCGTCATGCCTTCATGGAAACATATGATCCCTATCAGAGCGATCAAGGCGGTGCCGACACCGGACCATACCGCATAGGCGATACCGACTTCGATGTTCTTGAGTGTGAGGCCGAGCGCCGCCAGGCTGGCCAGGTAGAAGAGAATCATGCATACAACCGGGACCACTTTGGTGAACCCTTCGGAAAGCTTCATGCAGGTGGTTCCGATGACCTCGCACAGAATAGCCGCCATGAGAATGACCCAGCTCATAACCCCCTCCTTGTACCAGCCCAAGACAATATCCGCAGCACCTGGGCGATATCATCGATCCGGCTGACGGTCCGGATGCCGTTTTGATTGAGATCGGCCACCACCTGGCTCTCCCAGATCGAAAAGGGATTGCCGATCACGACCGGGCGGCCGTAGCGCTTTTCCAACCGGTGGTATCCCTCAATAACCTGCTTTTCGATCTCCATGAAGATGCGCGCGCCATCGTCGGTATCGGGCCCCGACATCCCCGGTCGTCCCAGGCCGTGCAGCACCAGGGCATCCACCTCGCCGGAGGCCAGCATGGTTTCGCCGATAGCCACCATGGCGCTGATATCCAGGTAAAGTCCCGAGGCGCCGATGTCCACCGGGTTGCGTGTCGAGGCCCGCGTGGGCATGCCCAGGCTGCGCAAGGATGACTGGAGGGCGCAGCTCAATTCCGGAACACAAAGCCCGGCCTCCTCTAGGGCGTCACTTAAGACCACCCCCCATGAACCGCCCATGGTGGCGATACCCACGCGCTTGCCCGCCATGGGCGCATGTTCGATCAAGGCATGCCCCAGGGGCAGAAGCATTTCCATGCAGGGCGCTACAATCAATCCGGCCTGCGCCAGCACGCCCTCGAAGAGGGTCTTGCGGCCGGCCAGGGCCCCGGTGTGGCTGGCGGCGGCACGGGCGCCGCCTTCGGTTTTGCCGGCCTTGTATACGACCACGGGTTTAATCTTGCTCACCCGTGAGGCGACCTCGATGAAACGACGTCCGTCCCGGATGGTCTCCAGGTACATGAGCACGGCCTTGACCTCGTGATCGCTTCCAAAATGTTCCAGGAAATCGGTGACCGTCAGATCACATTCATTGCCGGTATGGATGAACTGCCCGACGCCCATGCCACGGGGAAAGCCCAAAGCCAAGATATCATAGAAGGCATAGCCGCCCTGGCAGACAGCGGCCAACGGCGTGGGATGGAGGTGCTTAGCCGGCGAGGCCGCGGCATTGAATCCGGTGTGCAGGTTCATGGTGCCGCTCACGTTCGGACCCAGAAGGCGCATGTCATACTGGTGCGCCAGACGTCTGAGCGCCTCTTCGCGCGACTGGCCGTCCGTCTCGGCCTCGGCATACCCGGCCGTAATGATGGTCACACCTTTAACGCGCTTTTCACCGCAGTCACGGATGGCCTCTTCCACGTGCTCCTCGGGTATGGTGAGGATGGCAAGCTCTACCGGTGCCGGGACTTCGCGCACATTCCGGTAGGCCTGGAAGCCGTAAACCGTGCCGCCCTTGGGATTGACGGGATAGATTCGTCCTCTATAGCCCCATGACAAAAGCCCGCCCATGATGAATGAGCCCCATGATCCGGGACGCTCGGTGGCGCCGATGACGGCCACGGATTCAGGTTTCAGAAAACAGGACAGATCCATAACATCTCCTTGATTTCAAGGAGATAGCAGGTATCCCAGGCGGGTTCAATGAAAATCAAGCCTTTGGCATGGATTTGCTGCCGCTCGATGGAGGTTTTCAGCGATAACGCTCACGGCCGGCATAGTAGTGTTCCTTATCGATGTACATGCGCCTGTCGGCCTCTTTGAAAACCTCGTCCGAAGGCAGTTCATCCGAGGCGCACACTCCCACGCTGATGCGTATCGGCACGAGCAGCTCGCGACCGTCTTTATGCCGGCAGAGCATGGTTAGGTGCTCCTCGAAGTTTCTCAATCTCAGGACAACGCTTTCGGCCTGGGCCAGGGTCGTGGACGGCATCAAGGCCGCGAACTCGTCCCCGCCGATCCTGGCGGCGACATCGGTCTTGCGGCAGACCTCCTTGAGCAGGTGCGCGACCCGTACGATCATCTCATCTCCACGCTCATGGCCGTAATAGTCGTTGACCGCCTTGAGCTCGTTGACATCGATCATGATGATGGCGAAGGGGATATGGTAGCGGTTGGCGTTGGCGATGGCCTGAACATGCTCCTGGTCGAAGAAGCTGCGGTTGTAGACTCCGGTAAGGCCGTCCATGCTGGCCATTTTTTCCAGCTCGCGCATCAGAAGCTTGCTCTGTGTCACGGCCGACAGCTGGCCCAAGAAGACCGAGATGACCTCATGTGAGGTCTGATCGAGGTTGCCTTTGATGATCATCTTGCCCAGGACCCGTTGCGTGCTGAGCATCATGGGCAGCACCGTCCAATGCGGAGTTTCCTCAAGCGTGCGCATATCCTTCAACACGCCTTTCACGAGGAGATCGCTGTGCAGGATGCCGTTGATGTCGTCATCCAGAAGCATCTCCCGGTTGGACAGAATTATGTCCCGTTCCTTCTCATCAATGCCGACGAAGGCGATGCTCTCGATGATATCCGAACGACCGCCTTCCAGGATGATGCCGAACCCGAGGTCGGGGAAAAGCATATGGATCTGATCAAGGGTGAAGCTGAAGAGGGCGTCCAACTTCCAGATCTGATGGATCTGCGTGCTGGTTTCGAGCAGCGACCGGAAGATTTCGTTCTGGCGGGTGATGATGGTGTTGCTCTCGGTTATCTCCTTCTCCTTGATCAAGGAGTCGATCAAGGCCGTATTGAGGTCAACGGTGCGCCGTTCGACCTCGTTTTCAAGACCTTCCAGGAGCCGGGCGTTTTCGATATTCGGTCCCAACACGGTACCGATATTGCGCATGATCTCGTATTCTTCCTTGTGAAAGGGCAGACCGGTAATCTTGCCGCCCAGCACGATGAGCGACGTGAGTTTGTCTTGGACATAGATCGGGATCATAAGTTCGGCCTGCGCGAAGCATTCCTCAGGTATAATGCCGAGGGTCTGGATCCATTCCTCGATTATGTCCTGCGTGATGACCGATATATCCTGACGACAGATTTTGAGCAACGGGTGCTCGGGACCAATCGTGATCATCCGGTCTTCTTCGCTCGGATGCCCTGAGGAAAAGATGCCCGAAAAGTAGGCGGGGTTCCATTTCAGCATCCCATCGAATATATCCTGATCCTTTTTACGGATCAGGATGAGACTGCGGGAGGTCATCAGCACCGAAAAGAACCATTCGGTCAATAGGGAATCAATCTTCTTGATATAATAGACATGGGAAAGTCCCTGGGTGAGATCGAAATAATGCTGTTTCAGATCCTCGGTCGTACTGCGGATAAAGAGGTTCATGATGGCATTTACGCCAACATGAACAGGTTGATAGAGGAAGAAGACGAGCAGAATACCGATGTAGAACGCTGTTTCGTCATGCGCAGCCGGAAAGAATATGTGTGGCAACAAGGCGATAAGGATTATCACGGTCACCTGTACAAGCATGGTGATTATGGAGCGTATGTTTTGAAGCGCCAGGAAGAGGTTATGTTTGAAGAGGCCATAGGCCAGAAAGATAAGGGGGATAAAGACAAGAGTACTCAGGGGATAGATCCCATAGCCATGGGTGCTCGGGATGTTGCTGAGGCTCAAGAGGATCAGTGCCCCGAATCCATACCAGACATAGCGGCGCGAGACTCTCTCGGTGGGGTCGCTGATGGTGCGGTAGGAGCGGATGATGATCACCATCGCCATGAACAATCCAAAGAACCAGAACACGCTCATGAAGTCGAGGAAGAAACCCGCCCGGGGGTAGAGACCCCAATCATATGCATATAAGCCGGTGAAGTAGGAATCGCCCAGCGCGAAGGGGGCCATGATAATGCCGAGGACATACCCGAGATAGACCACCCACCAATGCCGTTGGATCCGAGCCGTCAGCCACGTGAAATGCAGGAACAATCCGGTGAGGCCCAGTACCACGAAAAAGTGGTCGATCCGTGATATCCTCAAGGCGGTGGCCGGATCGTTCAGAACGATCAACATGCTCACATCCAGACTCATCCCGGTCAGGATGAGACACAAAACACTGAAAAGATAGGTCTCGATGCGGTTTTGCTCCATGCCCAGGACAAAGAGTGAAAGGAACACGGCGCATAGACAGGATATGGTAGGCGGCAGGCCATAGGGAACAATCCTGGCCGCGATGAATGACAAGGGGTAATCCCTTAATACCCAAACAATGAGCACGGCGATGAAGGCATAGATGAATATGAGGGTAGCGCGCACCTGACGGGTAATGATCGTCCGGCGGGAATGCGCGCTGATGATGTTTTTAAAAAATATGCCGTAGCCCATGATCGCCAGGGCAATGAAGATCAGCTGCTCGAAGGGGTATAGAGGGTAACCGTTCATGCTGGGCAATGTCCCGATGAGCATCAAGGCGGCGACCGTCAGAGCTAAACTGACGGTGAGGTTCAGGCGGCTTTTGCCGGGTTCGGCTCGCTTGTTCCAGCGTCTGAAGAAGTAGATGCCGCCGGCGATCAGGACCGTTAAGAGATGCAGGGCGAAGAGGTCGTAAACGATGCCGTCGGCCTTGATGAAAGGACCGCTTGCGTAATGATAGATGATGTAATTGGTGTTGGTCTGAAAAATGATCAAGGGCATGAGCGTAAAGCTGACCGCGTACGAGAGCGGGATAAGTCTCGTCTTGGGCCTGCCGGCCAAAATGCAAAGCATATGCGTCAGAAAACCCGCCAAAGTGACCAGGTAGGCATCGTTCAGCACCGCGGCCTGTACGGCGATTTCTTCTGGGAAGATCACCAGGAGGATGTTCTGAATATTGTTCATGCACCACAGCAGGCAGATAATGGAGAAGAGCATTGATCCGGGCTGCGTGTAGGTGCGTCGCAGGCTGAAGTTCGCCATGGCGACGCAGATGAAGATGGAGAAGAAATTGATGATTCCATGGGGTATCAACCAGCTCCAGAAGAGCGAAAGGTCGATGGTATCGAAGGAATAGAGCAGGATGACGATTTCGGTGCTCAGCGGCAGAAGGATAAAGGCCAAGGCCAGGCTGTACAGGACCCCTTTTTTAAGCCGGCGCTGAACCTCTGCGGATTCCTGCGGCCTGAGTCCGATGGCCATCAGGCTTAAAGGGATGAAGACCAAACTTAAGGGCGAGGCGAAGAAAAGCCCGGGCACCGGGATGTAGGCTCCGATGCTCAAGCCCGCCAGGATGATGATCCCGCCGTACAGCCATAGGTGGGCCATGCCGTGCGTTTTGAAACTCCGCGCCAGGAGTGTGGCGGCATACAGGAGAACCGCCAGGCACAGCGCCAGGATGAACCATGCTAAGGTGGAAGTATGACTGAACCACATGGTAACCGTGATGATCGCGGCGAAGGTGAAGAGTGTGTTGACCAGCCAGTCCCGCCTTTTAAGCCCGTCGATCTGATGGACTAATCCCACGCCTAGCGGCAGGAAGAAGATAGCGATGGGGGGCATCACACGCACCAAGGCGAACAAGGGGTTGCTGGGAGGGAATACGATCACGGATACCAGAAAAAGGTTGTATACGAAGCTCAGGAAGCACAGGATGGTGAACCAGCGCTGGGTCGTGGTTTCCACGCGGCCTTTGAACGCCAGGATCGGCAGGAGGCCGCAAGCCAGCAGCGAGAACAACGGGAGGAAGATCGAGGGGAAGATGCTAGACGACAACAAAGCTCAAGCTCCTTCTGCGTACCATGAACCATGGCATGAACGCGTACGCTTTCATGCCCGGCTTGATCTTGGCAGACCTTTTCCCTGAGATCTTTTCCATGTTGTAAAATTCGACCTAAACCATGCAAAACTTAAAAAATAATGAGGGCTTTTAAACGTATGTACGCCGTAATCGACGCTTGATAAAATTGAAAAGATCCATGATAATGTGACCATGAGTGAATATATGCATTCAGCGTCTCATCGGGAGATCTCAGGGCAGGGTGCCCACTGATGCCCGGTAGACCAACGCGCTTTGAACTGGAGAAGAAGGTCAGGGAACTTGAAGAAGAGCTTCTTGAGCTGAGGAATTCACAAGCAGGGCTGCGGCAAAAGGAAATTATCCTGGATGCCATTTTCGATCGTTCCTTGGATGCCGTCTATCTCCACGATTTCGAGGGACGGTTCATCGATGCCAGTACCTACGCCCTCGAACTCTTGGGCTATTGTCGCGAGGATATCCCTAGGCTTGCTTTCCCGTCGCTCCTTTCACCTGACCAACTGCCCTTGGCGATGCAGGCCGTACAGGAGTTATTGGCCACGGGTCATCAGAAGCAGCCGGTTGAGTACAGAATCAAACGCAAGGACGGCGGTTATCTCTGGATCGAGACCCGCGGCCTGCTGGTCTATAGGGATGGACGGCCCGTCATGATCTGCGGCATAGCCCGCGATATCACCCGGCGTAAACACATGGAAGATGAGTTCATGGCCAGTTCCCGCAAATACCAGTTTCTTTTCGACTCGGCCAATGACGGCATCTTCATCTTCAACGGGCAGTCATTCAGCGATTGCAATGCCAAGGCCCTGAAGATGTTCGGCTGCTCCCGCGAGCAGATGATGGCACTGCCGCCGTACCACTTTTATCCGCCATTGCAACCGGACGGCAGCGATTCGCGCATCAAAGCCCGGGCCTGCATGGAGGCCGCCTTAAAGGGGAGTGCCCTTTTTTTCGAATGGACGTACCTGCGTCTTGACGGAACCACCTTTGTGGCTGAAGTCAACCTGCGGCGCATCGAGATAGGCGAAGATTGTTTCCTCCAGGTCATCGTGCACGATATCACCGAGCGACGCACGGCCGAGAAGGCCCTTATGGAAAGTGAGCAGAAGTTCAGAAACATGGCCGAAAGCAACGCCGCTGCCATCATTATTCATAAGGGCGATCGGTTTATCTATGCCAACCCGGCGGCCGAGAGATTGAGCGGCTATGGTATTAATGAGCTTACACGCATGAACTTTTGGGATATCGTGCATCCCGATTTTCTCGATCAGATCAAAAAGAGGGGCGAAGCGCGAATCAGAGGCGAAAACCCGCCCGATCGCTATGAAATCAAGGTGATCACCAAGGACGGCACTCTGCGCTGGGCCGATATGAGCACTTGCATCTTCGAGCTGGGCGGCGTGCCGGCCGTTATGGGTACGGCCTATGAAACGACCGCGCGCAAGCAGATGGAAGAAGAATTAAGACGCTCGGAAGAGAAGTACCGCAACGTGGTCACGTACGCCAGCGAGGCCATCGCCGTGGTGCAGGACAATCGCATGATCTATGCCAATCCTGCTACCAGCAAGATATCCGGCTACAGCCAGGAGGAGCTCACCTTACGACCCTTCAGCGAATTCATCCACCCCGATGATCTGCCCATGGTCATCGACCGCTACCTGCGTCGCGTGGCCGGTGAGGACGTGCCGACGACATACTCCTTTCGGTTTCTCGACAAACACCGGCAGCTACACTGGGTGGAGATGAGCACGGCCCTGATCGAATGGGACGGCAAACCGGCCGTGCTGACCTTCCTTTCCGACATCACCGAGGCCAAGCGGGCCGAAGAGGAACGCCTGCGGCTGGAGGAGCTCCTGCGGCATTCCCAGAAGATGGAAGCCATCGGCACCCTGGCGGGCGGCATTGCGCATGATTTCAATAATCTCTTGGCCGCCATCATCGGATTTACCGAAATCGCCCGGACCAGGGTTATGGAGAGCGAAGCCTTGTCCTGTCTTGACAAGGTACTGCGGGCCAGCGAACGTGCCAAGGACCTGGTGAGCCAGATCCTCTCCTTCAGCCGGCAGAGGGCCCAGGAATTCAAACCCATCAAGATCGCCCCGATCGTGCAGGAAGCCGTCAAGTTGCTGCGGGCTTCACTGCCGGCCACGATCGCCATCAGCGTGACGGTCGATGAGGCGGATATGGTGGTCGAGGCCGATCCCAGCCAGATACATCAGGTGCTCATGAATCTGTGCGCCAATGCGGCGCATGCCATGCGTGATCGCGGCGGACTCCTTGATATCACGCTCACGCCGGTGGTTTTGGGCGTGGGCAGTGCGCCCGTCCATCCGGACCTGAACCCCGGAGAATACCTGCTTATGAGCGTAAAAGACAACGGCCATGGGATGCCGCCTGAGATCATGGAGCGGATCTTCGAGCCGTACTTCACGACCAAAAGAGAAGGCGAGGGGACCGGGCTCGGGCTGGCGGTCATTCACGGCATCGTCAAGCGCCACGGCGGAGGCATCACCGTTACCAGCGAGGAGGGCCGGGGCGCGGAATTCCGCGTGTATCTGCCGCTTAGCCGGTCCACGGCCGCCGTCACGGAAGCCCGCGCCACGAAACAATCGCCCACCGGTAATGAGCGTATCCTCTTCATCGATGACGAACTCGATCTGGTGGAGATTGCCGCTCAGATCCTCAAACCGCTCGGGTACGATGTGACCACGCGCACCAGCAGCGTGGAAGCCCTGGAGCTCTTCCGCGCCAAGTCGGATTATTTCGATCTGGTCATCACCGATCTCACCATGCCCAATATGACCGGCGACACGCTTTCCATGCGGTTGCTGCAGATCCGTCCCGATATCCCCATCATCCTGTGTACGGGATTCAGCCGTGAGTTGACCAAAGAGAAGGCCCTGCGTTTAGGCGTCAGGGATTTTTTGCTCAAACCGATCGATTACGGCGAGCTGGCGATCGCCATTCGGATGATTCTCGATGCACAAGCGCAGGCAAGCACAACCAACGGCGAGGAGGTTATGGTATGAAGGCCACCATGATGCAACGGGTGTGGATTATGATCATGAGTATCTACGTTACCTTGAATATCACCCTGAGGGTATTGTATCGAGTCTACTTCACGGGAGGCTATCCCCGCGCGTGGGGTGATGAAAAGCTGCTGCGCTGGTGGGCCGGCAAGCTGCTCGAATTTGCACGCATTCACTACACCGCATCCGATCCCAACCACACCACCATCGAACCCGGCAAACGCTATATCATCATGAGCAACCACCGCAGTCTGTATGACATCCCGCTAATCATCATGTCTCTGCCGGGCAGCATCCGGATGCTCACCAAGAAGGAGCTTTTCAAGGTGCCGCTCTGGGGACGAGGGATGGAAGCCGGAGAATTCATCTCGATCGACCGCCACAATCTCGAGCAGGCCAAGATTGACCTTGCCAAGGCCAGGGCCAAGATGGAGAGCGGCATCGTCCTGTGGATCGCGCCGGAAGGCACCCGCTCGCGCACCGGGCGCATGGGTCCTTTCAAAAAAGGCGGTTTCATCATGGCCATCGAGTCCGGGGCCACCATTATCCCGGTGGGTATCCAGGGATCCCAAACCGTGCTGCCCCCCAAGACCTGGGATTTCTACCTGGATCAAAATATTCAAATCAATATTGGAGAACAGATCGAGGCCTCGCGCTACACCATGGAGCAGAAGGAACAGCTCCTGGCCGATGTGCGCTCCGCAATCGCGGGTTTGTGCGGCGAGGCCTAAGGCATAATCATTATTCGCGAAGGTCGTCTGTCCGCCTTCTCCCAAGGCGCGACGAAACGCATCACCACCCGGCGCTGGAGATAAAGCAGCCGCCGCCACCACCGCCGCCATCTCCGTCATCATCTTGATCGTTGTTGTCCTCTTCAGGAAAAATCGGAATCTCGCTTCCGCTTACCTCAGCCACGGTAACGATCCCTGAGCGGGCCGAATCGTTGAAGGGGAAGACCCTCGCCGGCCCGGTAACGTTCAAGGGCAGGAATGTCCAGCCGTCTTTCTGGGCCGTGATCTTGAGGTCCTTGTAGTGGGGATGGGGATAGTTGGCGGTGCCGGGGTCGGTGTTGGTCTCATCGAGCGCCGCGTTGGGGAGGGTGATGAGAAACATGCCGTTGGCGGAGGTGGCGTCCAGGGCCGGGTCCAAGTTCAGGCCCTGGTCGAAGTAGCGGATCGTGAAGTTCTCATTCGGCAAGAATTCATCATTCGCATCATAAACCAGAACAGCGGCGCCCTCAACCGGCGAATCTTCGCCACCCCAGACGGTACCGTACAGATATCCGCTGGTGGGGTCGTACTGGCCCAGTTTCTCATCCCACATCGTCTTCGGTATGAGCTCAAGCATCAGGCCGTTATAATCGGCCAGGATGACGATAAAGGTTGTGGCGAGGTCGATAAAGGTGTTGTCCAGCCAGGCAAAGATCTGATAGCCGGGACCTGCGCCAAGACCGCTTAAGGTGAAGGCCCCGGCATCGCCGCTGAGGACATCCGATGAAATCCAGTTCCCCTGGTTCCAGGCCTGCACGGTGGCGCCTATAATGGGAGGATCGCCAACGTCCAGGCTCTGTACCTGGCCGCTGATGGTCAAGGAATCCTCCGATAATACGGTGCCGCCAAGCAGAATGATCAGAATGATCACGCTAAACCCGGTAATTGCCGTTTTCTTCATAATACACCTCCTCACGATGCATATTAGAAAATATTGATACATTCTTAAGACACCATAATTATAATATTCACTGTCGATCGGTCAAGATGCTTCAAGAGGCGGGAAGAAACAGCTCCCGGCCGAAGCACGCTCCGCTGGCGGTGGGCTTATGCGGCCGGGCTTAAGACCTTATCCCGCCCAGCCGGGGGTCAGACCACGCTCAACGAATGGTACCCCTTCAGAAACCTGGCTTTATGATCAGGCGGCAGGATGATGCGGCCTTTGCGTGACCACTTCCGGCACGAGCGCAAAAAACGCTGGATGTTCATGGTCTTGATGATAGAGGGCAGGGCCGGTAAACGCCAGGCCTTGTCCAGGTCCAGCAGCCACATCCCGCCGTCACTGTCCAGGAGAAAATTTTTCAGATGCAGGTCGGCATGGTAGACCTTGCGGTCATGCATGCGCCGTACGAGCCTTCCGGCATCCTCGAAACACTGGCCCGCGTTCTCGCGCGCGGTAGCCAGATAGGCGATCAGGTCGGTGGCCTTGGGCACCAGCCTGCTTATCACCGCGATTTGCTTGTACCAGCCGTTTTGTATGATGCGCAGGCCCATGATCTCAGGCGTCGGCACGCCGCCGGCGATTAAATAGGCGCTGATCGAGAGCTCACGGATGCTGCGGGCCGCGCTTAAAAAACGGTCGGAGCTTAAGGATGCGAATAGTCCGCCATGCACGACTTCGCGCACGATCAGGTCCGGTTCCAGGAACCTCAGTTGGCGGCGACCCTTGAGCGTGGTCGGCCGGCCGATCGGGCCCGTGCGGGGGATCTTCTGAACATCGATCTGTGGTTTGACGATCAGGGTCGTGGCGCCGTCCACCTGTATGCGGTATCCCAAAGCCTTTAGTTTGTCCATGTAGCCTCCTCCTCCTTTAAATCACGGCCATCCGGATCTTCTTGAGCCGCTTTATTTCATCGCGATGCTGGGCCGCTTCCTCGAACTTCAGGTCGTCGGCCGCCTCGCGCATCTTCTTCTCCAAGGCCTTGACGGTGCGTTCGATCTCGGAGACACTGATGGTGCCCATGGAGGTCTTTACCTCGGAGGCCATGTCGGCATAGTCGCGCTCATAGATAGAGGCCAGGATGTCGCGGATGTTTTTCTTGACCGTCTGCGGGGTGATATGGTGCTCTAGGTTGTAGGCCAGCTGCTTTTCCCGGCGGCGCGCCGTTTCCTGCATGGCCCGCTCCATGGAGGGCGTTACCTTGTCGGCATACAGGATGACCCTGCCGTTCACGTTGCGGGCCGCCCGGCCGGCGGTCTGCACCAGCGAGCGCTCGGAGCGCAGGAACCCTTCCTTGTCGGCATCCAGGATGGCCACCAGCGCCACCTCGGGCAGATCGAGCCCTTCGCGTAAGAGGTTGATGCCTACCAGCACGTCGAAGCTCCCTTCGCGCAGGCCCTTGATGATCTCGATGCGCTCCAGGGTGTCGATGTCCGAGTGCATATACTTCACCTTTTGATCAAGATTCAGGTAGTAGTCACTCAGCTCCTCGGCCATGCGCTTGGTGAGCGTGGTCACCAGTACGCGCCAACCGGAGGCTACCTGCCGCTTGATCTCGGCCAAGAGATCATCGATCTGGTTGGAGGCCGGCCTGACCTCGATCAGGGGGTCGATCAGACCCGTGGGCCGCACCACCTGCTCGATGATGTGTTCTTTCGCCTGTTTGAGCTCGTATTCAGCCGGGGTGGCAGAGACATAGATGATGGTGTTCACCAGCTTATTGAACTCGTCAAAGCGCAGCGGCCGGTTGTCCAGGGCGGACGGCAGCCGGAACCCGTACTCGACCAAAGTGGACTTGCGCTGATGATCGCCGCGGTACATGCCGATCAGCTGCGGCACCCCCACATGCGACTCGTCCAGGAAGACCAGGCTTTTCTTGGGCAAATAATCCATGAGCGTGGGCGGCGCCTCGCCCGGTTTGCGGCCCGTCAAGTGCCGCGAATAGTTCTCGATGCCCTTGCAGATCCCGGTCTCCATCAGGAGCTCCAGGTCATAGGTGGTGCGCTCCTCGATGCGCTGTGCCTCGACCAGGCGGTTCTCGATCCGGAAGTACTCGATGCGCTCGGCTAGCTCGGCTTTGATGGATTCTATGGCCCGCACGAGCTCGGACTGGGGCGTCACATAGTGCGAGGCCGGATAGATCGGGAAATACGCAATCTTGCGGATCTTGGAGCCTCTGAGCGCGTCGATCTCCCACAGGGCCTCGATCTCGTCGCCGAAGAGCTCCACCCGGATGGCCTTGTCCTCTTCATGCACCGGAAAGATGTCGATGATGTCGCCCCTGACCCTGAACGTGCCGCGATGAAAATCGAAATCCCCGCGTTCGTACTGGATCTCGACCAGCTTTTTCAAGATGGCCTCGCGGCCGATGTCTTTGCCGGTCTCCAGATAGAGCAGCATGCCCGAATAGGCCTCGGGCGAACCCAGGCCGTAGATGCACGACACCGAGGCCACGATGATGCAGTCCTCGCGCTCGAACAAGGCGCGTGTAGCCCGGTGCCTCAGCTTGTCGATGTCCTCGTTGATGGCCGAGTCCTTCTCGATATACAGATCGCGCGCGGGCACATAGGCCTCGGGCTGGTAATAATCATAATAGCTCACGAAATACTCGACCGCGTTCTCCGGAAACAGTTCCCGGAACTCGCCATAGAGCTGCGCCGCCAGGATCTTGTTGGGAGCCAGCACCAAGGAAGGCCTTTGCATGCGCTCGATCACGCACGCCATGGTAAAGGTCTTGCCACTGCCGGTCACGCCCAAAAGCACCTGGTCGCGCGCCTCCTGCTCCACACCCGCGCACAAGGCCTCGATCGCCTGCGGCTGATCACCCGTGGGCTGATAATCGGACACGAGCTTGAACTTCATGATAGATCATTCATACATGGCTTCAGCAAGCCTTGCAATCTTAGGCTTTGCATGCCGGTAGGGAACAAGGTCAGAAGATCTTTACCCCCAACCCCCTGAATCATTCAGGGGGCTTAGAACGAGTCAATGCCGTTCGATTGCGAGATGGTAAGAGGCTCGGGCAGGGTAGACGCGGGGTAGGGGAATATGGCCGTATGATTCGGCCGCCAGCCTGCTGTTCGGCTCGACCGGAGTACACATGTCCATACCGTGGCTCGCTATACCTGAGGGCGGCCGAATCATACGGCATGCGCCCCCGCCTGCCTTACTCCGGTAAAGATGCCCCATACCTGCCGAGGCGGGTGTCTGCGCCGGGTAAGACGTACGTGGAAGATAAAGTTCAGAATGCAGGATGGGTGGAGCAAAGCGTAACCCATCTTTTTCAATGCAATGTGATGGGTTCCACTGCGTTTCACCCATCCTACTTCTTTTCCAATGGATGACCCCCAGCCGGTTTATACAGACTGTATAAGCAATGGCGGCTAAATGGTTCCATAGAGGAAACTTATTGAAATGAGAAGACAAACATGTATTATGATGAGAGAGCGTCAGGGCAGCATGCAGAAAGGATGAGCTGTGCCAATAGAGTTATACAGACTGTATAAACATAGTT
>JBDKSM010000131.1:0-3622 GCA_039680665.1 Syntrophaceae bacterium
AGTTTTCTGCGATTGTTCTAAGTGCCACATCAGCTCTTCCCTGAGTGCCTTATATTCATCCAGAATTTCATTTGCCACATAACGGATTCTCCTCAGAAATGCGATCCCCTTGTCACTCCCCAACGACCAAAATCACCCGCTGCTACCACAGCGGGGCAACTTTCTGAAAAGTACCACTAAACTAGACGCGGAACAAGGGCAGACGTACAGCAACGCGCTGGTAGAAGTCGGGTGGATTTTTTGGTTCTGCTCTAGTCTATACCCGTGAACACTTTATATCTAAATGTCCTGAAATCACCTTTGTAAACCCATTCTTTCTCGTGCTCAGATCTAGCGTCGAAGAAAGCGCCCGTTTCTTTTTCCGTACGGTTGTAGTGACGTTTGTTCAAGAACCCGATAGTGAGCAAGGTGGGATGTTCAAACAATGGGGTTAGATCACCATCAATAACGTTTGTATTTACGAATCGAAAGTCGACAAGTTCTGGAAATTCGCTAAGGAACTTCAGGTTTTCAAGTGGTGCACAGTTGTTGAGGCATAACACTTTTAGTCTTTTTAGGCTTAAGAGTTCATTGGAGGGAGAGAATTTTTTGGATTGGTTGATGTGTAGCCACTCTATTTCCTCCCTCAGCTCCGACAATCCCTCATCGCTATTAAGCTTAGTGCAATAATGAAGCTCCAGACGTTTTATTTGCCCTAACTTGGATATTCCTCTGAATGAGTGAACATTTGACAAATTTAGTTCCAAATATGTTGCAGTTGAAATAGCTGGGCAGTTCTCAAAACATCGATCTTTTGGTTTGAAATTTCTAATAATAAAATATGACCCGGCGATAGGTTGCGATAGACCAACTTTTGTATTCTTTATTTCAAAATTCTGGAATTCACCTTCCGGGAGCTGTTCAGTCCAAATTGTATTAAATGTCCAATTCATCTCATCCTCAGCAGAACAGTTGTAATAAGTGGAAAGCTGTCCATGATATCATCGCATATAGATGGCCCTTTTTTCCACTTATTATGATATTAAATGCCATAACATGGAATATTTATCAACCACGATTCCGTTTATTACGGATCGATCAGCTTGATTCTACTTATTCGGATATTATCATATGAAACATGGAAAACAAACCCAAGTTTCATCCTAACCCGGAACTCAAGCTCATGGAACAGGTGCGCGAGACACTCCGTTACTATCACTATGCATACAGAACCGAGAAGACCTATTGTTATTGGATCCTCCGCTACATCTTTTACTTCGGGGGTAAGACCCATCCGCGCACGCTCGGCGCGCACGACGTGGAAACCTTTCTTTCCCATTTGGCCAATGAAGGCAAGGTGTCCGCTTCCACGCAAAGGCAAGCACTGAACGCGCTCGTCTTTCTTTACCGTGATGTCCTCGACCTACCCTTGCAAGGTAAGATTGCACCGGTGCGCAGCAAACGTCTACCGAGGCCCCCCACCGTGCTCAGCCAGGCCGAGGTTCAAAAACTCATCGGGGCCATCGAAGGCAAACATGCCCTGATGGCAAAGCTTTTGTACGGCAGCGGGCTACGCCTCATGGAATGCATCCGTCTGCGCGTGCAGAATGTCGACTTTTCTCAAGGGCTGATCTTTGTCAGGGGTGGAAAGGGCGGCAAAGACCGGACCACCATCCTTCCCAAGAACCTGAAGGAAGAGCTATACCAACAGATAGAAGCGGTGAAGAGGCTCCATCATCAAGACCTTGAAGAGGGTTTCGGAGAGGTCTCTATCCCCGAGGCCCTGGCCAGGAAATATCCCAAGGCATCCAAGCAGACCGGATGGCAGTGGGTCTTTCCGTCCCGGGACAGATCCGTGGACCCGCGCTCCGGAAAGGAGATGCGCCACCATGTGCTTGAATCGGGTCTGCAGAAGGCGGTTCAGCGGGCCGCGCAGCAGGCAGGCATCGTCAAGAAGATAGGCTGCCACACGCTCCGTCACAGTTTCGCCACCCATATGCTGGAAAACGGCGTCAACATACGGGTGCTTCAGGAATTGCTCGGCCATGCCGATGTCAAGACCACCGAGATCTATACGCATGTCATGGCGCGCGATATCCGCAATCTGCAGAGTCCGCTGGATCGCATCGGGTCCTAGGTGAATGCCTGTGAAGGTCTGATGCGCGTTCCGCTCTACCTGATTTCGGCGTCCGTCAAATAGCAGGCTGGGTCCTCTCCCCAAATATCGCCAGTCACTGACTCGGCGCGCGCGCGGAAGTTGCCGGCGCAGATGTCAAGCCAGCGGCAGGTTTGGCAGCGGCCCTGGACAGAGGCCTTTTTGTTCTTCAGGCGCATGAGGAAGTCGTTGGCTTTATTCTCCCAGATCTCTGAGAAGGGTTTATCGAGGACATTTCCCAAAGTTTTATCCCGCCAGAACTGGTCCGGGTAGACATCGCCGTTCCAGTTGATACAGCCGATGCCCAAGCCGGAAGAGTTGCCGGCGTTCATCTTGAGGAGCTCCAGCACGTCGGCGGCGCGCGGATTGTTTTCTTTGAGCATGCGCAGGTAGACGTACGGGCCGTCGGCGTGGTTGTCGACCGTGAGCACCTCGACGTTCAGGCCCTTGTCCAGCATGGCCTGGGTGCGGTCCATGATCAGGTCGAGCGTGGAGCGCGTCTGGTCATGGCTCAGGTCTTCATCCCTAAGCGCGCTGCCGCGACCGGTATAAACCAGGTGATAGAAGCAGATGCGCGGGATCCTTTTGTCTTCCATGAGGTCGAAGATGCGAGGGATCTCGGAAACATTGCGTTTGTTCATGGTGAAACGCAGGCCTACCTTGATGCCGGCCTCCATGGCGTTCCTGATGCCGGCTAGAGCCATCGCGAAGGCCCCGTCCATGCCCCGGAAGCGGTCGTTGACTTCAGCCAGGCCGTCCAGGCTCACGCCGATGTAGGACAGGCCCATATCTCCCAGGATGCGCGCCATGTCGTGCGTGATGAGCGTGCCGTTGGTGGAGATGACCGCGCGCAGGCCGGAGGAGGTGGCGGTGCGGATGAGCTCGGGCAAATCTTCGCGCATAAGCGGTTCGCCGCCGGAAAAGAGGATGACCGGCGCGCCGTAGTCTTTCAAGTCCGCGATCAAGGTCTTGCCCTGGGCCGTAGTAAGCTCGGTTTGATTGGGGCCGGCGGCGGCGTAGCAGTGCACGCACTTGAGGTTGCAGGCGCTGGTGCAGTTCCAGACCACCACCGGGCGCTTGTCCGCCGCGAACTGCAGCAGGTGCGAGGGCAGTTCCTTGGATGCGCGGCCGTAGCGCAAGGGGTCCGATGCCTCAACCGTACCGCAGTAGAGTTTCGAGATGCCTATCACGCCTTACTCCTTTGCAGTATTTCCATGATGCCCTGATCCGTATACTCCTGGGCCGTCAGGTGCGCCGTCATTCCCAGCTTGGCCATGGCCCCGCCCGTGACTGGCCCGATGGCCACCAGGCGCTTGTCCTTTAAAAGTTCCAGGTCGCCTCCCAGGAGCGTATGTGCGTTCCTGGCGCCCGAGGGGCTGGTGAAGATCACGGTATCCACCTTGGCGAGCATGGCCGTGAAGCTCTGCGTGTCCGCACCCTCTGGCATGACCGTGGCATATACCAGAATTTCGTCCACCTGGGCACCCT
>JBDKSM010000132.1:0-16402 GCA_039680665.1 Syntrophaceae bacterium
TCGGATAAGGCCGTGCGCGCCTCGATGGGCTCGTTTCTGGGGGTTACAATCGCCCAGGCCGATTACGTAGACCTCACAACCCTGGACCACTGCCTCATCAGCCTGGTCTTGGACGCCACAAATCGACTATCACGCGACCTGTTCATGGGGCGCTACGCGATCTGCTTCGGTCAGGAAGGTCGAGGCTTAAGCCCTGACCTTGAGGCCCTGTCGCAGACCACGGTCTCCATCCCCATGACCGGACCCACGGAATCACTCAATGTAGCCGCGGCCGCCGCTATCGTCATGGCCTGCGCCTCCGGTGCGATCTAGGGTTGTCATAAGAATAGCACCATTTAATCCTTATTTCAGAAGAACCGATAAAACCTTCAGACACCCGTAATCTTAAAGAAGAGGAACGGACAAGACAATGCTGCAACCAGAACGATACTCGCAAGCAGAGATACGGAAGATCCAGCGCGCCTGCTGCCGCATCTTCATGAGCGAGAAGGCCATGCGCTCGGTGGTAGTGTCAGAGAATCAGCGGAAGATACTCCGCTATCCCTTCCTGGAACAGCTTACCTATGAAGAGGTAAAACGAGCTTACCGGACAAACGTGCTTGCCTACCACCCGGACCGCCATCAGGACAAGCGGCCCGAGGATATCGATTTTTTCGCCCGCCATCTCGAAGGCCTAAACCATTCCTATGAGCTGCTCTCCATGGTCTTCAGCGGGAAACGGCCGGATGCGCTCGCCGAATATCCGGGCCGGAGCCGTATCATCGCTGTCGGGGGGGCCAAAGGCGGTATCGGCAAGAGCATCTTCGCAGCCAATCTCGGTATGCAGCTCTGCTCGCTGGGCTTCAGGACTGCCATGGTGGACCTTGACCTCGGCGGATCGAACCTCCACATCTATCTCGGCCTCAACCAGATCCCGGATACGACGCTCAATGACTTCATCAATCGCAAAATCGCATCCTTAAACGAGGCTCTCGTCCGGCCCGAGCACGGCCCCATGCTCATCGCCGGGAACAATGGCGAGCTCGGGGCGGCCAATATTCCCTTCCAGACCAAGCTGCGCCTCATCGAGAACATCCGCAAGATGAACACTGATTATGTGATCCTCGACCTCGGCGGAAGCACGGATTTCAATACCCTGGATTTTTTCCTCGCCGCGGACCTCGGGATCGTTCTCACCACGCTCGACCAACCGGCCTACCTGGAGGCCTATGCCTTCATCAAGACCGCGCTGCAACGCAAGCTCAACCGTCTCTTCGGCGCCGAATCGCCCTTTCCGGAACGCCGTAACGCCGTGCTCAAGGAGATCGTGCAGCGCGGGACCCGCGCGCCCGAGAAAGAGCATCCTCGGACCATCCAGGATCTGCTCGCGAGAGTGGCGCATGAGGACCCCGTGAGCCTGCCGCTCATCACCGACGAGATCCTGAACTTCTCTCCCAGCCTGGTGATCAATCGCTGCTTTGATTACCAGGCGGCCTCCAAGGTTGCCGCAACGCTGCGTTCCGTGGCCTGCCAGCGTCTGTCCCTCGATATCAACCATGTCGGGACCATCTCCAAGCACCCCTTTATCGAGCACAGCACCTCGTACCTCCACCACCCTCTGGTTATACGGCCGGGCGCAGACAGATTCGCCGCGGAGATGAAATCCATCGCCAAAACGCTTGGTCTGATAAGCTAGCCATCCTTAATCGGCCGAGCCATGAATAGAAATATCTTGCTGCAGGGCGGAGCAACGGGGCTGATGTAAGTCCTACATGCCCATGTATCATCGCCGTGGATCGGGTTCAATACGGTATACAAAATCGGCGGCATCATAAAGATCGGTTCTGATCTCTTGCGCCAGTCCCCAGGCGATGGCCTGATCAGGGTTCAGCGTCGTCCGGTCGGACATGGCGGCCCTGGCCTCAAGGAGATCCTTGTTGGAATTGGCGGCAATAACGCGTGCGATGTTCTCGCTATCGACTTTCAGGGTTTTCAGACGTTCTTCCAGCAGCTTTTCATCCATGGATGCCCGGCCATCGCCCATGGATTTAACCCCATGGATCAGAAAACGGGCCTGCGGCACACAAAGTCTTCTTGATCCGGCGCAGTATACGATGACGCCGATAGAATCCACCCGGCCGATGTTGTGCGTTGTTACGGTTACCGGTGCGGGTAGCGCTTTCAGATAATTATAGGCCGTGATGCCGGACCCCACGTCGCCGCCTTGCGTGGAGAGGAGAATCCAGAATTCCTTGGCTCCAACGCATCGTTTCTTATCGATAAGATCCAGCAACTGGCCGACAGTATATTCATTGATGGGCGCAAAGAAGCGAATCACCACCTTGAGCTCCACCACGGTTTGATTCGGGTCGGCCGCCGCGGGAAACGCACCCAGCAATAAGAACAAGCTCATTAATGCCGCTCTCGTTACATTATGCCTCATGTCCATAAACCTCCGCCCGTGAGTATCACTATCATTTCGGTCAAAAACCACAGACGGATAATCCCTCATGGAATCCTACTGCCATGAGGGCGGCTATCTGCGAGGAACGCATTTTATCAGGGATACTTAAAGCGTTGCTGGCCGAAGGCCATAAGTCCCCCCTTGAAGGCCAAGGGGGTAATGGGCCGATTGAATCCTTGCTTTTAAAGGCGTTACTTGGCTGCGGCCGGTGCCGAGCTGGGAGCCTTGGCAGGAGCGGCGGGCGCAACCGGGGCCGACGCCTTACCCGCGGGTGCGGCCTGGGTAGTCTGGGCCTTGGTTTCCATGACGCTCTTGTTGGGGCGGTCGAAGGTGACGTAACCCAAGGTGAGCGAGGTGATCATAAAGATCACCACCATGACGCGCGTGGCCTTGTTGAGGAAGTCGGCCGGGCCGGCGCTGCCGAACAGGGCCTGCGATCCGGCGCCGCCGAAGACGGCCCCGATATCGGAGCCCTTGCCGGACTGCAGCAGGATGGCAACCACCAAGAAAACGGATACCAGGATGTGAAGCGTGAGCACTATACCATGCAACATAGTCTTTATCCTTTGAATTTTACTATTTTTTCGAATGAAGAAACATCGAGGCTGGCGCCGCCTACCAGGGCGCCGTCGACATCGGGATTGGCCATGAGCTCGTCGATATTATCGGGTTTGACGCTGCCGCCGTAGAGGATCGGAGTGTTATTGGCGATGGACTCGCCGAACAGGTCGGTGACGATGGCGCGGATATGGGCGTGCACCTCCTGCGCGATATCGGACGTGGCGGTGCGGCCCGTGCCGATGGCCCAGACCGGCTCATAGGCGATGATGACGCCGGCGGCCTGTTCCTGGCTTAAGGCTTTGAGCCCCAGGCGCACCTGGGTGTCGACTACGGAAAAGGTATGTCCGGCTTCGCGTTGTTCAAGGGTTTCGCCCACGCACAGGATGGGGATGAGGCTGCTCTTCAGGGCTGCCAGGACGCGCTTATTTACCGTCGTGTCGGTCTCGCCGAAATACTGGCGCCGTTCCGAGTGGCCGACGATCACGAAGGTGATGCCCAGGGACTTGAGCATGAGACCGCTCACTTCACCCGTGAAGGCGCCCTGGTCTTCCCAGTAGAGGTTCTGGGCCCCCACCTTGATCGCTGTGCCCTTGAAGGCCTGGGCCAGACGTTCAAGATAAATGAAGGGCGGACAGATAACAATGGTGCGTCCGCTTATGCCGTCGGCGGCCTTACGGAAGGCTTCCGCGAACGCATCCGCGTCCGCAAGTGTCTTGTACATCTTCCAGTTGCCGGCGATCAGCGCCCTGCGCATAAGAACCCTCAATCCTTTTATTTATCGAGCACGGCCACACCCGGCAGGACCTTGCCCTCCAGCATTTCCAGGAAGGCGCCGCCGGCGGTGGAGACAAAGCTCACTTTGTCATACACCCCGCTCTTGTGGAGTGCGGCATCTGTATCACCGCCGCCTACAATGGTCAAGCCCTTTGATGCGGCGATGGTCCTGGCGATGGTCATGGTGCCCGACGCAAAGGCCGGGATCTCGAACATGCCCATGGGACCGTTCCAGATGATGGTCGCGCAGTCGGATAAAGCCTCGGCGAAAAGGGCCTCGCTGGCCGGGCCGATATCCAGACCCATACTATCGGCTCTGAGCTCCTGGATGGTCAGGATGGAACTCGGCGCATCCTCCTTGGGTTCTGCGGCGCACACGCAGTCCACCGGCAGATAAAGTTTCACGCCCTTGGCTTTTGCCTTTTC
This sequence comes from Syntrophaceae bacterium, assembly GCA_039680665.1. GTDB lineage: Bacteria > Desulfobacterota > Desulfomonilia > UBA1062 > UBA1062 > JAKQBR01. The sequence goes on from JBDKSM010000132.1 coordinate 4,205, forward strand.
CATGACCGTGCGGGCGGTATCGATCAGATCGTTTTCGACCAGGGATTTGCCGATCTCCTGGCCCAAGGCCTTGACGAAGGTGAAGGCCATACCGCCGCCGATGATGAGCTTGTCGACCTTGTCCAGCAGGTTCTCCAAGATCTCGAGTTTGCCCGAGACCTTGGCGCCGCCGACCACGGCCGCCATGGGCCGTTTGGGGTCCTTCAGCGCCTTCTCTATGTTCAGGACTTCTTCGAGCATCAGAAAGCCGGCCACCGCTTCCCTGATGAACTCGCAGACGCCGTGCGTGGAGGCATGCGCGCGATGGGCCGTGGCAAAGGCATCGTTCACATAGCAATCAGCCAGGCTGGCCAATTCCTTGGCAAAGGCCGGATCATTCTTTTCTTCTTCGTTATGAAAGCGCAGGTTCTCAAGCATCAGCACCTCGCCGGGCTTGAGCTCCGCCACCATGGCCTTTACATCGGGGCCAATGCAGTCGGGCGCCATGTTGACGCTGATGCCTAAGAGTTCGGAGAGTCGGCGCGCAATCGGCATCAGGCTCTGGGATTTCACCACCTTGCCCTTGGGGCGACCAAGATGCGACATGAGGATGACCTTGGCCTTAGCGTCCACGGCAAACTTGATCGTGGGAAGCGCGGCCCGGATGCGCGAGTCGTCGGTTATGTTCAAGGCCTCATCCAGGGGGACATTAAAATCCACCCGGATCAGAACCCTTTTGCCCGCCATGTCCAAATCCTTTATGGACCTGATCGCCATTGCATTACCTCCTTACCAGGGATAGAACGTGAAGTAATCCCGTATCCTTTTTTCAGGACAGACCGTGGAGTGTTCCTTTTTCCGGTAGACGCCACTTTTTAAGTGCCTGTCCCCTTTGCTAAAACATAGTAAATTGTATATAATCACTTATAATCGCTGTCAATGGATTTCAGGACGGCCGCGGACAAGGGGGAACATGGCGATATTGGAACACATGGGGACCCGTTTCAGGGTCCTGATTCATCATCTGGTTCAAGGCAACACCAAGAAGGCCGGTCGCCTGGCCGATAAGGCGCGGCATGAGCAGGAAGGGAGCGACCCCGGCATCGTGTCGCAGAACCTGATCGAATCCCTGGCCCAGGAGCAGGCTCTCAAGAACGGCGGTCTCAACCTGCCCAGCATCTTTCCGGGCCTCGGCACCCTTATATCCTTTCTGCTGGCCGGCGCGGAAAACTTCCTGATCCTCGACCAGAGCGTCACCGCCATACTCGCCCTCTGGCGCCTGCATGGCCGGGACAATGACAGCGAAGAGCGGGAGGCCTTCGTGATCCAGGTTATCGGCGAGGCCTACGAACTTATCGATGATTCACAAACGACCGACACGCAGGACATAACCCGGCGCTACATGACCAAAGAGCTGCCCCAGCGCTACCTCAACGTAGGTTTTAACCGCATCCTGTATAGACTCTTTCCGCCGCGCCGCCGGTTAAGGCTCGTGCCGGTCGTGGGTGTGTTCGTCTCGGCCTATGACGGGTATCGCACCGTTGTCAGCGTGGGACGTATCGCCTTAAAGCATCTCCAGAAATAACCGTTTTAAGTGATACGTGATTATTTTTAGAAGATGTTTATTAAAGTATTTAAGCCAAAAGATACATGCCGAAATGCTTCACTTCGTTCAGAATGTCCCTTAAGAACGATCGGTGAGTCCTTTGTTCCTCAGGATAAACATCGCAAAGGATCTCATGGCCTAATTCTCGTCTGAGGCAACACCCCCCCCTCAGATACTTCTCACGGTATACAGCACGCCAGAACAAAGCAGATCGAGGAGCTACGACGTCGTGGGGCGAGGTGTATAAAAATACTCCGCAGCCCCACGACAAGGAAGCGACGTGGAGCTGCAAAGTTCTGGTGCGCTGTATCAGTATTAGGCCGCGGGACGCGCCAGGTAGATCGCCTCCTGCGGACAGGCCTCGGCGCACAGGTTGCAACCCACACAGCCCTTGTCGTCCTTCAGCATTGCGCTACAGGTCAGGTCGTGCGGAAAATCCACCGGCTCTGATATCTCAAGGCATTTGAAAGGGCAGGTATCCACGCAGATGCCGCACGAGGAGCAGATTGAACTGATCACCACCGGCTTGGGCCATTCGGATCTCTTCATCCGCTCGCTGGGTTGGCCCTGGGCATTCAGCACGGCCCCCTCGTTCGGACAGATTCGTCCGCATACCCCGCAGGACAGACATTTGCCGGCGTCGATGACATGCCGCTGCTTCTTCTCTCCGGAAATAGCGCCCACCGGGCAGAGCTTGACGCAGGCGCCGCACCCCTTGCAGATTTCAGTAATGCTGTATGGCATGGAAAATTCCCTCCACCTTCGGGAAATTGTTGCTCAAAACTACAACTTGTATACGCCCTTGTCCCAGATCTTCACCCAATTACGCTTGAGCACTTCCGTGGCCTTCTTGAGATGGTCCACCTCGAGGATCATGACCGGGTTGGAGGCCCGGCCGATATAGGGATACATGGTGATGACATTGATGCCGGCATCCTTGAGCGGACGCAGCACGGCATTCATGCCGCCGGGATGGTCGGGCATCTCGACCGCCAACACATCGGCTTCCGCGAACTCGACCTCCTTAGCCGACAAGGCATCCTTGGCCTTCTTGGGGTCATCAACCACCAGGCACACATCGCTGATCTCGGAAGATTCTGTTCCTACTGAGATAGCCCGAATATTGACCCCCTGCTCTCCGAGGATATTACTCAAATACGAGAGCTTGCCGGAAATATTCTGGGTTTTGAAACGCAGTTGTTTGATACTCATGCCCTTCCTCCCCCCTGGGAAAAATAGTCGATACCCGCTTTGAGCGCCTCGATATTGGCGGCCTTGAAGCGGTCCTTGCCCTTGCCCAGGATCGCGGCCATATTATCCAGGATGGTGACCGGCTTGACCAAGCGGGTCCGTCCGACAAAGGCACCCAGCATGACCATGTTGGCATAACGGATACCCACGCTGTTTTTGGCGATGTCGTTGACCGGGATCTCCAGGACCTCGATATCACCGCGCACCGGCCGGTCGGTGACCATGTTGCTGTTGATGAACACCTCGCCGCCCGAGACGGTCTGATTCTGGAGACGCAAGAGGGACTGATTGTCCATGATCACCAGGTAGTCCGGGGAAGACGCAACGGGCGAGGCTATCTCCTCATCCGAGAGGGCGATCGTGCAGGAGGTGATCCCGCCCCGCATCTCGGCGCCGTAGGAAGGCAGGTAGGTCACGTATTGGCCTTCCTCCATGGCGGCCCAGGCAATACATATACCCGAGAAGAGGATACCCTGTCCTCCAATCCCACTCATCATAATTTTCTGCAGCATGACTGTATCTACGCCTTCTCTTTGGTGATGTCCTTCAACACGCCGGGAACGAATTCCTTTTCCATGACATCTTCAAGGTATTTGAACGACTCCACCGAACTGAGCTTCCAGTTGGTGGGACAGGGCGAGAGCACCTCGATCAGGGCATACCCCAGACCCTGGCGCTGGATCTCGAAGCCCTTGCGGATGGCCTTCTTGGTGGCGTTGACCTTGGCCGGCGTGGCCAGGGAAGTGCGCACGACATAGGCCGCTCCGGGCAGGTTGGCGATCAAGTCCGTGATCTTCAGGGGGTAACCCTCCACCTTGGCGCGCCGTCCATAGGGCGAGGTGGAGGTCTTCTGTCCCAGCATGGTCGTGGGCGCCATCTGGCCGCCGGTCATGCCGTAGACCGCATTGTTGACGAAGATGCTCGTGATCAGCTCGCCACGGTTGGCGGCATGCAATGTTTCGGCCGTGCCGATGGCGGATATATCGCCGTCGCCCTGGTAGGTGAACACCAGGCAGTCGGGCCGGGCGCGCTTGACGCCCGTGGCGATGGCGCAGCCCCGGCCGTGGGCCGACTCTACCATGTCTACATCAAAATAATTGTACGCCAGCACGGCGCAGCCGGCCGGCGGTATGCCGATGGTATGCCCTCGGATATCCATCTCGTCGATGACCTCGGCCACCAGCCGGTGCAGGATGGAATGGCCGCATCCCGGACAATAGTGGAACGGATTGGCTTTCAGGCTCGCGGGTCTGCCGAATATCTTTTTCACCTATAACTCCTTCTGCAGCCAGTGACGCTCGATGATGCGCTGAATCTCCTGCGGGGCCGGCACGACGCCGCCGGGCCGCCCGTAGAATTCGCACTCCACGCCTCCGCTCATGGCGAGCTTGACGTCATCTATCATCTGGCCGGTGCTCATCTCGAACACCAGGAAGAGCTTGGCCTTCTTGGCGATCGCCGCCACGGCCTCATCCGGGAAAGGCCAAAGCGTGATCGGGCGCATGAGCCCCACCTTCAGGCCCTCGGCCCGGGCGCGTTTCACGGCGCCCTTGGCGATGCGGGCCGCCGTGCCGTAAGCCACCACCACCATTTTGGCGTCGTCGATCATGTACTCCTCGTGGCGCGGCAGGGTCTGGCGCATGAGGTCGTACTTGCGTTTGAGCTTCCAATTGTGTTCTTCCATCTCCGGCGGGTGCAGGATGAGCGAGCGCAGGATCCTCGAAGGTCGTCCTTGAGCGCCGGTCAGGATATAATCCTTGGGCGGCAGGTCGGCCGGCGGCTGCGCGTGCTTGACGATGGGCTCCATCATCTGGCCCATCATGCCGTCACCGATGATCATCACCGGCGTGCGGTAGATATCCGCGATATCGAAGGACTCCATGGTGATATCATAGAGCTCTTGGATGGAGGCCGGGGCAAAGACCGGCATACGGTAGTCCCCATGTCCGCCGCCGCGCGTAGCTTGGTAGTAGTCGCCCTGGCTGGGGGCGATGTTGCCCAGTCCGGGTCCGCCGCGCACAATATTGACGATCACGGCCGGAATTTCCTGGGCCGCCAGGAAGGAAAGCCCTTCCTGTTTCAGGCTGATGCCGGGCGAAGACGACGACGTCATGGCGCGCGCGCCGGTGGCGGCCGCGCCGTGCACCATGTTGATGGAGGCTATCTCGCTTTCGCCCTGGAGGAACACGCCGCCGACCTCGTCCATGCGGCGTGACATGTATTCCGGGATCTCGTTTTGAGGGGTGATCGGATAGCCGAAATAGCAGCGGCAGCCGGCCTGAATAGCGGCCTCGGCAATGGCGTCCGTACCCTTCATCAAGACCTTATTAGCGCTCACGATAAACCTCGATGGCCACCTCCGGACACATCAGCGCGCACAGGGAACAACCCTTACAGCGTTCCTTGATGAATTCCGCCGGATGGTAGCCCTTGGGATTGATCTCGTCCGAGAGCTGGATGGCCCCTTCGGGACATACGGATATACACAGCTCGCAGGCCTTACATAATGACTTATCAATCGTTATCATTCCGTTTACGGCCATTTGTTTTCCCTCTCGTTGCATCGAACGCATTTTCTAGCATCAAAATTCTTGTCTGTACAGGGAGTTTTTTGCGCCGATACGCGTGAAGGAACGCCGCCGGAATCAACCCCGGCGGGGGTCGCACGGAACGAAACGGACCGGGAAGAGGGATACGTTAAGATCTCCTTCCCGTTAAACCTTACTAATATTCTGTGATCTCGAGCCCTAACGTGGTATCGCCCGTGCCGCGGAATTTCAGGTCGCAGCGCCGCTCGACAGGCGGCGCGGGCTCGCCTTTCCAGACCCGGATGATGCTTACCTTGTTGCCGATGCGCTGCAGTACTTCGTAGCGATCGTTGTTGGAATAATAGGCTACCGTGGCCCTGGTTCCAGACTGGGTGCGGATCCATAAGGCCGGTTGGGTCTCGCCTTTCTTCAAGCGGAAGATATACCGACCGGGCTTGTAAATGGCATAATCCGTCGGGACATTGCCGAACTTGGCGGCCAAGTCTCTCCAATACTGGATTTCTTTCTCCTTCTCCGGCGGCAGGGCATTGGCGGTGGCCATCATCTGATTGAAGATCGCAGTCCTGGCACGCGGGCTGTATTTTGCGGCGGTCTCATAATAGTACATACGGTATTTGCTGTCGGCTTTGGCGGCCTGCGCAAGGATGAGATCGCCGATTTGGTCGCCAAGCTTGGCATTGATGGACACCGCCACGTCGAAGTACTTGAGCGCCGGATCAAGCGCCCCCTGCTTGACCGACGCGGCCCCCTTGTCGAAGGGCCTTTGCGCGATCGCGCCGGTGGCGCCCAGATAATAATCGGCCTTGAGGTAGTTCTCTTTGGCCTTATCGACCGTTTCGTTGTCCAGGGACATGAGCGCGATCTCGCCGGCGTTCTCGTAGATCTGCGCGATGCGCGGCCCTGTTTTGGGATCGAGCTTGTAGGCACTGAAGAAGCGTTCCTGGGCGCGTTGGAATTCGCCGCGCTGGTAGTAGTACTGACCGACGATGAAATGATTCTCGGCGTTCTCCGGGTCTTGCATCAGCGCCAGGTCATAGGCCTGATCGGCTTCGGCAAATTTCTTTTCCCGCACGAAGCCTCGCGCGGCGCGCATATAATCCTTGCCCTCAATCGGCAGATCCTCCGGGATTACCTGGGTGTCCAGCACGGCCAGGTTAACCCGCGGCTGCACATCGCGGGTGATGCGCACGCGCACGACGATGTTCTTGCGGCGCTTGAAACGCATCTGGAAATTCGAACCGGCCGGCACCTGTTCGATCACCAGACTGTAGCAGCCGTTGGTGGTCGTGATCCAGCCCGGCTCATAGGACTGTCCCGTATTCAAGCCGATCTCGTAATCTTCCTCGAAGCGCGTCTTGCCCGGCAGGATGCCGACCACGTCGAGCCGGTCGCCGGTCTTGATCTGCGCGTCCCATTTGAAGACCGTTATGCTGCCGCTGTCGCGGTTGATGTCCGCGTCGCTGTACATGCGGTCGAAGACCACCACCGGGGTTGTCCTGGGGAAGGCCTGATCCACGAGCTCCGGCCCGGCGATCTGGACCGCCTTCTGGCGATAGGTCTGCCGCATTGCCGGCGTGGCGAGCGCCATCTGCAGATAGAGCTTGGCCAAGGCATTGCGATCCGCGGACGTGACGGCATATTGTAGGGCCTTCTCGGCGTAATCGATCTTTTTGGTCTGGTCCAGGGTCTTCTGGGCCAGTTTCAGGTAAAAACGCTGAGCGCCCCTGAGGCTGGGGTCATACAGCATGGCCTGTTCAAAGGCCGCCTGGGCCTCACTCAAACGGTTATTCTCCAGCTGCGTGGCCGAAAACTTCCTTAAGAGCGCCACCACTTCCACCATCTGCGCCGGCTTGAGCTTGATGACGGTGTCGAACTTCTGCTTGGCTTTTTCGTAATCGCCCTGCTCCAGATAGAGCGTGGCCAGCAACCAGTTGGCATCGTAGTCCATGGGATTGCGGTCCAGCGACGCCTCAAGGGTATTGACGGCAAGCGTACGCTTGCCCGCCTTAAGATAGGTATTGGCTCTCTGGACCTCCTTGCTGGCCGCCCAAACGCCTTGAGCGCCCGTAAAGAGATACAGGGCCAAGAACAGCAGGATCATGCGCGGCATCAAACCCTTCATCAGTTCCACCCCTAACAAAATGTGTATCGTGCTGCAATATGTGGATCGTCACATTGCCTCAGAGAAATAATACCTCTCAAGAATTATTTGTCATTTTCTCCTTAACCCTCCTGTGATATACCTATGACCGTTTGATTGACGTGGAGGAGTATGCCCAAGGTAAGCATGTTCATCCCGTGCACGGTCGATCTGTTGCTGCCGCAAGTGGGAGAGGCGGCCATGCTCCTGCTCAAGCGTCTGGGGGTTAGGCCCTCATACCACCCGGAGCAAACGTGCTGCGGCCAGCCGCTCTTGAACGCCGGGTACCGTGCTGAAGCCCGCCGGTCCGCCAAACACTTCCTCACCACCTTTTGGGACGAAGACATCGTGGTCAGTCCCTCGGGCTCATGTGTATGCATGATCAAGCAGCACTACCCCGAACTATTAAAGGACGAACCCGCCTGGCATGCCCGGGCCCTGGCGCAGGCGGAAAAAACCTTCGAGCTCAGCCAGTATCTCGTAAATGTCCTGGGAGCAAGCGACGTGGGCGCCGCCTACCACGGAACGGTCACCTATCATGAGTCCTGCCACATCCTGCGCGGTCTGGGCGTGACGGAGCAGCCGCAACATCTGATCAGGAACGTGCGCGGCGCGCACTATGTCGCGCTCGACAATGCCCAAACCTGCTGCGGCTTCGGCGGTGAATTCGCCGCGTCCTACCCGGATATCTCCGGCGCCCTGGTACGCGATAAGGTGCGGAGCTTCTTGAGTTCCCCGGCCGAGCTCCTGCTCGTGAGCGAGCCGGGATGTCTGCTTAATATCAAAGGGTACCTGCACCGCCACCACCCCGACAAACGGGTCATGCACCTGGCGGAATTCCTGATCCAGCAGAAGGTGGCCTAAAAATGCGGCAGCGCACCGAGCGGTTCACAACCATTGCCCGTCGAGAGCTGCAGAACGGCTTGAGCCAGACCTTCCTGTCGCTGCTGCCGCCGGGGTTCAGGGCGCTACGCGCCATGGGCATGTCCTCTTTCCCTGACCCGGATGCGGCCGTGGAATACGCCCGCGCCATCCGGGCTTCGGTGGTCGCCCGGCTGCCCGAGTTGCTGGAAGAGTTCGAGCGCCGGGCGCTCGCGCTGGGCGCCAAGGTCATCTGGACGCGCACGGCGCTTCAGGCCAACGAAATCATCCTTGACCTGGCGCGTGAGCGCGGGGCCACCTACATCACCAAGTCCAAGTCCATGCTCTCCGAGGAGACCGGCCTGGGCGAACATTTGCGTAAAGGCGGCGTAGAACCGTTCGAGACCGATCTGGGCGAGTTCATCACCCAGCTGCTTGGACGCCCGCCCTTCCACATCGTGGGGCCGGCCATCAACGTGCCGCCCGAAGAGATCCGCGACGCCTTTCTGGCCGGGGCCGGCCTCAAGGAATCCACCACCGACCCGGTGCGGCTGGGCTTGGCCGCGCGTCTCTTCCTGCGCGACAAGTTTAAGCATCTCAAGATGGGCGTGGTGGGCGTGAACATGGCCGTGGCCTCCACCGGCACCATCATCAACGTGGAGAACGAGGGCAATATCCGCATGATCAAGTCCTCACCGCCCACCGTAGTGGCACTCATGAGTCCGGAAAAGGTGGTGCCCAGCCTGTCCGATGCCATGCATCTGCTGCGGATCCTCTCCCGGAACTGTACGGGTCAGAAGATCACCAGCTATGTCTCGCTCGACAGCGGACCCAAGCGCGACAGCGAGATCGATGGGCCCGCGGAGCTCTTCATCGTCATCGTGGACAACGGCCGCTCCGAGATCTACCAAGACCCTTTATGGCGCGAGGCCCTGCGCTGCATCCGTTGCGGCGCGTGCCTGAACACCTGTCCGGTCTACACCAAGATCGGCGGTTACCCCTACGGCTTCGCCTACTCCGGCCCCATGGGCCAGGTGCTCAATCCCCTGCTGCTCGGTCTGGCGGACACCAGAGACCTGTATCAGGCCTGCACCCTGTGCGGCGCCTGCCGCGAGGTATGCCCGGCCGGCATCGACCACCCGGCCCTGCTGCTCTCCTACCGCGCCCGGGCGGCTTCAGACTGGCACGGCCCGCAAGCGGCCCGTGTCCTGCTGCGGCGCTCTCTGGCAACCCTGTTGGCCTTTGCCATGACCCATCCCCGCCTGTGGAATCTGGGCATCAAGCTCACCCGCCCCTTGTTCAACCTGGCGGCCCGAGACGGATATATACACACCCTGCCGGGCGCCCAGGGCTGGTTTGCCTGCCGTGACCTGCCGGCCGTGCCGGAGAAAACCTTCCGGGAACGCTGGAGACAAGACCATGGCCAGTGACACCCGGGGGCGCATCCTGGATGCCTTGCGCACCGCAACGCGGCGGCCGCCCGCTCCCCGGCCGGTCCTGCCGGAGCCGCCCGAGCTCACCCTCGATAGGCCGCAGATGATCGCGCGCTTTGAGGGCGAGCTCAGCGCCCAGACCGGCGTGGTGCTGCGCGCCGCGGATGAGGGCGAAGTGCTGCGCCACCTGACCGCCACCGCCCACGCCGAAAACCTCGCCACCGTCATGGCATCCACGGATAGCGCCCTAGCACCCCTTGACCTCAAGGCCTGGGGACAGGCCAACGCCGTCAGGGTTCACACCGCCGCCGACTTCGCTGACCGCGAGACCTTCCGCGCCGCCTGCTTTGGGGCGCAGGCCGGCATCACCGGGGCCGATTTCGCCATCGCCGAGACCGGCACCTTGGGCATCATCTTCCATACCGACCAGCCGCGCTTGATCAGCATCGCGCCGCCTGTGCATATCGCCGTCGTACCGATCGAGCGCCTGGTAGCGACCTACGAGCAGGCCATCGACCAGGTCTTCAGGGATAAGAGCTCGCCGCCCAGCCAGTTCTGCTTCATTACCGGCCCCAGCGCCTCGGCCGACATCCAGGCCACGGCCTTCAAAGGCATGCACGGCCCGCGCAAGCTGATCGTGATCCTGGTGGGATAGCTCTAAAAAGCACAATACGTATCCCAGCCGCTTCAATCCCGAATCCACAGCCTGATTGTTCTTCGTGCTCTTCGTGTGCTTAGTGGTTGATCTTTTGTGTGCTTGACACTCGCTGCATGCTATGTGAGGTTCTAGGGCACATGGCTATGCTACAGGGTTTCAAGGATCGCTGGAGGTCTCAAGGCGGATACCGCGAGTTCTTTGTCCTGGCCTTTCCCCTCATCCTGAGCACGGCCTCGTGGTCCATCCAGAACTTCGTGGAGCGCATGTTCCTGACCTGGTACTCGGCCGAAACAATAGCCGCGGCCACGCCGGCCGGGATCCTCAACTTCACGCTCATGAGCCTCTTCATCGGCACGGCCAGCTACGTGGGCACCTTCGTGGCCCAGTACCACGGCGCCGGCGCGCAGCGGCGCATCGGTCCGGCGGTATGGCAGGGAATCTACGTCTCGCTCTTGGGCGCTGTTCTGATCATGGCCTGCATCCCGCTGGCCTCTCCCGTCTTCACCTTCATCGGCCATGACGAGATCGTGCGGCGCTATGAGATCGAATACTTCCAGATCCTGTGCCTGGCGGCCTTTCCGGTTATCGCCTCGTCGGCCCTGGCCGGCTTTTTCTCAGGCCTGGGCCGACCATGGCCCGTGATGTGGATCAATACCCTGACCACGGTGGTAAGTCTTTTCACGGGCTACGCCATGATCTTCGGACACTGGGGCGCGCCTGAGCTGGGCATCCGCGGCGCGGCCATCGCCATGATCATATCCGGCACATTCTCGTTCGTGTGCTATCTGGTGCTGATACTCCGCAACAGCGAGGCTAAAGAATACGACACCCGGGCAGGATGGGCTTTTGATCGCGCATTGTTCACCCGCATCCTCAGGTTCGGCTTCCCTTCCGGCCTGCAGTTCTGCCTGGACATGGCCGGGTTCACCATCTTCGTGCTCCTGATCGGCCGGCTCGGCACCGCGGCCCTGGCCGCCACCAATATCGCCTTCAACATCAACACCCTGGCCTTCATGCCCATGCTGGGCTCCGGGGTGGCGGTCTCGGTGCTGGTAGGCCAATACCTGGGCAAGAACCGGCCCGACCTGGCCCGGAAAAGCACCTACACGGGTTTGAAAGTCACCGTGGTCTACATGGGTATCATCGCCGCACTCTACGTGCTGATCCCGCATGTCTTCGTGGATGCCTTCACCCTGCGCTCGCAAACGACCGAAATGGCAACCATCGCCACCTTGACCGTGGTGCTGCTGCGTTTCGTGGCCCTGTACTCGCTCTTCGACGGCCTGAGCATCATCATCGCCTCGGCCTTGAAGGGCGCGGGAGACACGCGTTTCGTCATGCTGGTCAATGTGGCGCTCTCGGCCCTCATGGTCATCCCCACCTATATCATCGTAATTCACCTCAAGGGCGGCATCATCCCCTGCTGGAGCATTGCCACGGGCTATATCGTGGGCATGGGCATCATCTTCCTGGCGCGTTTCAAGGGCGGCGCCTGGCAGAACATGCGCGTCATCGAGCCGCATGTCGCGGCCCTGCCGCCCGGCTGCGCCGAATGCCCGGATGCGCGCATAGAATCATGATGATAGAAGCCTTAAGCCACATCACCTTGATCGTGCGGGATGTTGATCGCACGGCCCAGCTCCTGCGCATAATCTTTGATGCTGAGGAGACATACGATAGCGAGGGCAAGAACTACTCAATGAGTCGCGAGAAGTTCTTCA
>JBDKSM010000133.1:0-13112 GCA_039680665.1 Syntrophaceae bacterium
TCAATAATTGGGTAAATTCGTTCTTGGAGAACGGTTTCTCGATGTAATCCCAAGCCCCTTTCGTCAGGGCGGTTTCCACGGAATCGGGATCGCCGTAGGCCGTGATGACGATGACCTCGGGTTCTCCATGGCTCTGCATGATGCGGGGCAGTTGGTCGATGCCGTTGCCATCGGGCATATGCACGTCCAGGAACACGACATCATAGCTTTCCGCGCCCAGCAGCGCTTGGCTCTCCTTTAAGCTCAGCGCAATGGAGGCCGCGCACCCCAGCGTTTTGGCGACATTGGCGATCGAACTGCCGACGAGTTTGTCATCGTCGATTATGAGGACTTTGGGTTGGCCGCCCATGTGCGGTGTATCATAAGCCCTTTTGGAAAGCTTGTAAAGCCTGCTCAGTTCAAGGCCCTATGTCCGGCGCGGAGCAACCGGTCCTTTTTGGTAAGATGCGCTTTCCCCGGACCAGAGGGGGAAGAAGACCTTGAAACGGGTGCCTTGTCCGACAGCGCTCTGAACCAAAATCGACCCCTGGGCATGTCTCACCACGGCATAAACGACGGACAGACCCAGTCCTGCTTTCTGCCCCTGAAGTCCGGTGGTAAAGAAGGGATCGAATATCCTTTCCATGATTTCCGGACTGATCCCGACGCCCGTATCCCTGACCGTCAATTGGGCATACTCGCCGGGTGCGAGGTCAGATACCAGAGCAGGCATGGTCTCGGCGATTCTCGTCCGTTTCAGCGACACCCCCAGGAAACCCTTTCCCTCCGCCATGGCCTCCAGCGCATTCATGTACAGATTGCTCACGACTTGGCGGAGTTGGGCGGGATCGACCAAAATAGGGCATTCCCCGCCCTCCATCCACTGGCGGAAGGTGATATCCCGCCGCAGGGAGCGGTGGAGAATGTTCAGGGCATCCTGCACGATGAGGCGGGCTTCCACGGGGTTCTGGGGGGTTTTCCCGCGCATGCCGGGCGAGTTGATGCGCCCCACCAGGTCTTTGCCGCGCAGGGCGGCCTCGATGATCTGGCTTAGGTATTCCCGTTCCGGGGTGCCGTCCACGATCATATCCGCGACCAGCTCGGCATTGATCAGGATGGATTGCAGGATATTCTTGAATTCGTGCGCCAGGACACCAGCCAGCCCTACCAGGGCCTCAATCCTCTGGGTTTGTACGCTCTGCGAGGCCCACCTTTGGCGGTCTTGCTCGGCGCGCGTCAACCCTTCATCGCAGGGTTGTGCCGTTGCCATGCGCTTATGGGCATCGGCCCGCGCGCGCACACGCTGGGACTGGGAGGATCTCTCGCCTTTCACCCTCAATGATACCTCTCCATGCATCGTACACGGCCGTATACGGCTTATCAATGCCTTTTTTCAAGCATGGATGCCGGTCATTCTTTCACGCACTTCCCCCGGCGCATGCCCATACTCCCGGCATCGTCGCCGAAGAGATCTAGCGTGTGTTTCCCGCCCTCAATTCGGGTATGCCCCGTACGAGAGGAAGCCGGCGTGAGCGTTGTCATTCAGCGTGATCGTCTCAAAGATTTGGGGGTCGAGAAAGATCTCGGCCTGCTCTTGAAGGACCTGTTTCAATTTCTCCATGGAACGGATCTGCAGCTGTCTGACACGCTCCCGGCTGACACCCATGTGCGCTCCGATCTCCTGCAGCGTCAGGGGGGGATCGGCATAAAAACGCTGCTTGATGATGTCGGCCTCACGCGGCGTCAGAAAGGTGAAGCAATGCTCGAACAGCGCCACGATGCGGTCCGATCGTTCCCTGATACGGCATACCCGTTCGGGGTCATCGACAATGGCCAGAAAGTCGATCCATTGGTGTTTGTCGTTCTCATCCTCGCCCAGGGAGTTGTTCAACGACAACAATTTCTTGGCATGCTCCAAAGAGCCCGTATGCACCTGCGCGCCTTTCTGGATCAGGTCCCTGATCATGGATTCCACCCACCATACGGCATAGTAGAAGAAGGGTATGCCGCGTTCGGGGTCATAGCGCGTCAAGGCCTTCATCAGCCCGAGATTGCCTTCCTGGATGATCTCCAGATACGGGTACCCGCTGTTGAAAAATTTGCGCGCCGTCCTGACCACATGGCGGAGATTGGCGCGCAGGATTCTCTCCCCGGCCTCGCGGTCGCCCTGCCGATACCGCTTCGCCAGTTCGTATTCCTGTTGGCGATCAAGGCTTTCGAAGCGCTGTATCTCCCGATAATATCGCTGGTATTCCCCATAAGAATCATCTTTCATCAGACCTTCCTCTCATCAATATATAGGTGTCTCCTGGGATTGTTCACCTTTAGGGTGACCATTCAAACGGCGTGCCAGCAGGTGCGTGCTCCGTTATTATATTGTTTTTATTATGTTTATGATATGTTCAGCGCGTCGATGGGGATGCTTGGGCGGTGTGATTGTACTGTGAAGCAGGACGGGTCTTTTTCGTTGCGCCGGGGTGTTGCTCGGCTGGCAAGAGAGCGGGCGGGGGCGCCCCCTTTCTCAAGAGGCATGCCCCCGCCCGGTATTCGATATCGGATCAGGTTCTCAGGAGACGGCGCCCCCCGAGGGCCTACAGGGCATAGACCTTTTCGCCCGGCAGGACCTGAAAACCGCCCTTTAAGAGGATCTCGATGGCGCGGTCGGGATTGTCGAAGCGGAAGATGATGACCGCGTTCTCACCGCTGCGTTCCACGAAGGCATACATGTATTCCACGTTGACATCCTCTTTAGTGAGAATGTCCAGGATGCTGTGCAGCCCGCCCGGCCGGTCCGGCACCTCGACCGCCACCACGGTGGTACGCCCGACCGTGATGCCGTTGCTCTTCAGGGCCTCCTTGGCCTTCTCCACGTCGTTGACGATCAGGCGCAAGATGCCGAAATCCGAGGTGTCGGCCAGGGACAGCGCCCGGATATTGATCCCGGTATCCCTGAGGATCTTGGTGACTTCCGAGAGCCCGCCCGGTTTGTTTTCCAGGAAGATGGATATCTGTTCAACCTTCATCGTGATCCTCCTTGCTTAGATTTTGCGCTTGTCGGTTACGCGCTGGGCCTTGCCCTCGAAGCGCTGCAGAGTTTTGGGTTCGACCAGTTTGACCTTGGCGGATACGCCGAGCAGGTCCTTGATATCCTTGGTCAGCCGTTTTTCCAGTTTTTGCAGGATGCGCACCTCGTCCGAGAAGACCTTTTCGCTGACTTCCACCTGGACCTCCAGGGTATCGAGCGTGCCCTCGCGATCCACGACGAGCTGATAATGCGGCTCCAAGCCTTCGATATTGAGCAGGACGCTCTCTATCTGGGAAGGGTACACGTTAACGCCGCGGATGATGAGCATGTCGTCGCTGCGTCCGGTGACGCGTTCCATCTTGACGAACGTCCGGCCGCAGCGGCACGGCTCGGGATGCAGACAGGACATGTCCTTGGTGCGGTAGCGGATCAGCGGGAAGGCCTCCTTGGTGATGGTGGTGAAGACCAGCTCGCCGGGCTGGCCGTAGGGAACGGGCTCGCCGCTAACGGGATTGATGCACTCCACGATGAAGTTGTCCTCGAAGATATGCATGCCGTTCTTGGCCTCGGCGCACTCCATGGAGACGCCCGGGCCGATGATCTCGGACAGTCCGTAGATGTTCAAGGCCGTAATATTAAGCTTGTCCTCGATCTCCTGGCGCATGCGCTCGCTCCAGGGCTCGGCGCCCAGGATGCCCACGCGCAGCTTGAGCGCGCGCATGTCGACGCCCATGTCCTTCCCGGCCTCGGCCAGGAACAGGGCGTAGGAGGGCGTGCAGCAGATGGCCGTGGGCCCGAAATCCTGCAGGATCACGATCTGCCGCTTAGTGCTGCCGCCGGACATGGGGATGACGCTGGCGCCCAGCTTTTCCGCGCCGTAGTGGGCGCCCAGGCCGCCGGTGAAGAGCCCGTAGCCGTAGGCGTTATGGATGATGTCGTTGCTGGTCAAACCCGCGGCGGAGAAACAGCGTGCCATGAGCTCGGCCCAGGTCTCGATGTCGCGTTTGGTGTAGCCGACCACGGTGGCATTGCCGGTGGTGCCGGTGGAGGCGTGCAGACGCACGACATTGTTCATGGGCACGGTAAAGAGCCCGAAGGGGTAGTTGTCGCGCAGGTCCTGCTTGACCGTGAACGGCAAACGTCTCAAGTCATCCAGGCTTTTGATGTCCTCCGGCTTGACCTTGGCGTTGTCAAAGGCCTTGCGATAGAAACTGACCGTGTGGTAGCAGCGGGCCGCCACCTGCTGGAGCCGCTTGAGCTGCAGGGCCTCCAGGGCCTCGCGCGGCAGCGTCTCGAATTCATAATTAAAAATCATGCCAACCTCCTATCTATCTTCGTTTTTTACATACCAAAACCGGACCAAAAGCTCAATGCCTCAAGCCCGATTGATCTCCCTGCCCTTCTTGAACCCCTTGATATTGATCTCGCGGATCTTGGCCGGGATCATCTCATTCAGGCACTGAACCCAGAGCTCTTCCTCGGGCTCAAGAAGCGTGGACAAGACGCCTAAGAGCACGATATTGACCCCGCGGCTGTTGCCGATCTCACGCGCCAGGTCGCTGCCTTCAACCACCTGCACCTTGTCGGTCTTGCCCCGGATAATGGGCAACACGTCCGGGTAGCTGTCCTTGCCGGCAATCACCGACGGCGGCGAGAGCCGGAAACGGTTGATGATCACGCGCGAGCCGCTGTTCAGATAATCCAGGTAGCGCGCGGCCTCCAGCTCCTCGAACGAGAGCAGGATATCGCATTCAGCGTGGGGGATGATGGGCGAGTGCACGATCTTGTCGAAGCGCACGTGCGACATGACGCTGCCGCCCCGCTGGGCCATGCCGTGGATCTCGGACTTCTTCACATCCATTCCGGCGCGCATCATGACCTCGGAGAGGATATCCGAGGCCAGGATGATGCCCTGGCCGCCCACACCGGTCATCAGCACGTTCATTTATCACCTCCGATGGCGCCGGCGGCGCAGATATCGCGGCAGATCCCGCATCCCACGCAGAGTTCGTTAATGCGCACCTTGTCCTCCAGTGCCTCGATGGCCGGGCAGCCCAGCGTGATGCACACCTTGCAGCCCGTGCACTTTTCGCTGTCCACCGTGAGCGGTTTGCCGGAAACGGCCCGCGTTTTCAAGAGCACGCAGGGCGCCTGGGAGATGATCACGGCCGGAGAGGCCGTGGCCAGGGCCTCCCTGACCTTCTTGCGCGCCCCTTTGATGTCATAGGGGTTGATGGTCTCGACCCACGTGATGCCTAAGGCCTTGACCAGCTCGGGCAACTTGATGTCGATCGTCTTCTCGCCCGCGATGGTTACACCCGTGCCGGGGTGGTTCTGGGCCCCGGTCATGGCCGTGGTGCGGTTGTCCAGGATGACGATCAGGGCCGCGCCGTTGTTGTAGGCCAGGTTCATGAGCCCGGTCAGGCCGGAATGGAAAAAGGTCGAGTCGCCGATCACGGCCGCCACCTTCTCCTTGCCGGCGCCAAAGACCTTGGACATGCCGTGCGCGTGGCTGATGCCGGCGCCCATGCACAGGCAGGTGTCGATGGCGTCTAAGGGCGGCAGGAACCCCAAGGTATAGCAGCCGATATCGCCGGCGATGAAACACTTGTTCTTTTTCAAGGCCCAGAGCATGCCGCGGTGCGGGCAGCCGGGACACATGCTGGGCGGCCGGCCCGGGAGCGCCGGCGCCGTGCCTGCCTCCACCTGCTTGCCCAGGATCGCTAAACGCACGGCATCCGGGCTCAGCTCGCCGCACAGGGACAGAAACCCCTTGCCCTTGCATGAGAGCCCCAGCGACTTGACGTGTTCCTCGATGAAGGGATCGAGCTCTTCCACGACCCACAGATCCTTGACCAGGGCCGCGAATTCCCTGATCATGTCGTCCGGGAAGGGGTAGGAGAACCCGAGCTTGAGGAACGAGGCATCCGGCAGGGCCTCTTTGGCATATTGATAGGCGACGCCGGAGGCGATGATGCCGATGGCCGGGTCGTTCATCTGCATCACGTTGAGCGGACTCTGATTAGAAAGGGCCTTCAGCCGGATCAGGCGTTCTTCGATCACGGGATGGCGGCGGCGCGCATTGGCCGGCAGCATGACCCATTCGGCCGGATGGCGCTCCAGGCTGGGTTCACTCCCGGCGAGAGGATCGGAGAGCGTCACCACGCCCATGGAATGGGCGATGCGCGTGGTGGTGCGGAGCATCACCGGGGTGCCGTACCCCTCGCTGATGGCAAACGCCGCGGCCACGAAGTCCTTGGCCTCCTGGGAGGATGAGGGCTCCAAAAGCGGGATCTTGGCGAAGCGCGCATAGTGCCGGTTGTCCTGTTCGTTCTGCGAGGAAAAGAGCTCGGGATCATCGGCGCTCACCAGCACCAGGCCGCCGCGGATCAATGTGTAGGGCAAGGTCATGAGTGGATCGGCCGCCACGTTCACGCCCACGTGCTTCATAATCGCCATGGTGCGCGCCCCGGCATAGGAAGCGCCGGAAACCACCTCGAGCGCCACCTTTTCATTCGGCGTCCATTCCGCGTAGATGCTGGGGTAATCGCGCGCGATCGTCTCCAGGATCTCGGTGCTGGGTGTGCCGGGATAGGCCGCCGCAAGTTTGACCCCGGCCTCGTACGCCCCGCGGGCGATGGCCTCGTTGCCGCTGAAAACTTTCTTCATGTCCACTCCTTCACTAAAAATGAAAAAAGGCCATGGCGTGACGCCCATGGCCTTTTATTTTCCTTGCGGTGTTTCCGGCCTATGGGCATCTACCCGGCCGAAAAAAGCAAAAGTAAAAGTAAAACTTCGTGAGTGCTCGTGTTTGCATTGCTGTATCTTCACTATAACCCGGCTTGCTGTCAAGACCTTTCTTGGCACCCGCATGAACCCCAGGCGCGTCTTGAACGGTTTCGTCCACCTATGGCGTCGGCCGTAGGGTTCAGCACCACTCATGTTTGGCAATGCAAAAGACGATGAGAGCACTATACGTGGATGACCAATCGAAACTATAATGAGGTGTACGATGCGGGACAAACAGACGGTCAAGAAGATCCTGTCATTCTTCATCGGCATGTCTCTGAGCATCCTCTTATCGAGCTGCGGCGGGGGCGGCAGCAGCGGGGATGGAGAAGAAACCAAGACCTATACCCTGACCCTGAGCTCGCAAGGCGGCGGCAGCGTCACCCCGCTGAGCGGAGAGTATGATGAAAACAAACGGGTCACCATCACCGCCACGGCCGAGGCGGGTTGGCGCTTTCACCACTGGTCCGGCGACTTGAGCGGCAGCACCAACCCGTACAGGGTAACCATGTCCGGCGACAAGACCATCACCGCGGTGTTCGACGAACCGTTGTGGGTGTTCAGCGCCGGGGACGGGATTGGCGCCACGCCGGTCATCGGTTCGGACGGCACCATCTATATCGGGAGCAAAGACTACAACTTGTACGCCCTGGACGGCGCGACGGGCGAAATGGCATGGGCTTTCCCGACCGAAAACTATGTCAACAGCAGCCCGGCCCTCAGCGAGGACGAAGCCACCGTGTATGTGGGCAGCGCCGACACGAACGTCTATGCCGTCGTCACCGCCGACGGCAGCGAGCGCTGGTCCTCTGCCACCGGCGGCATCGTATACGGCAGCCCGGTCATCGATGCGGATGGGACGGTGTATATCGGCAGCTATGACGAGAAGCTCTACGCCCTGGTCGGCACAACCGGCGATGTAACCTGGACCGCGGATGTAGAGGGTTCGATCACCGGCAGGCCGGCAATTGTCAACAACGTGATCTATGTGGGCAGCTGGGGTGGCAGGCTGTACGCATTCAATGCCGTAAACGGGGCTTTGATCGATTCTTTCGCCACGAACAACTTAATACACAGCAGTCCGGCCATCGGCGACGACGGCACGGTCTATATCGGCAGCTGCAACGGCACGGTCTATGCCCTGGACGGCGCGGACTTCTCGCACTCGCTCTGGGAGTTCACCACCGGGGACGAAGTGTGGAGCAGCCCGGCCCTCGGCCCGGACGGAACGATCTATGTCGGCAGCAATGACGACAAGCTCTATGCCCTGGACGGCGCTACCGGAGACGAGATCTGGGAATTCACCACCGGCGACGACGTCATGAGCACCCCCGTGGTCTTTAACGGCGTGGTCTATTTCGGGAGTAATGACTACAAGCTGTATGCCCTGGACGCCGAAACGGGCGACAAGATTTGGGAGTTCGCCACCGAGGGTGAGATCGTTGGAGGAACGGCCATCGATGCCGGCGGCAACATCATTTTCGGCAGTGGTGACGGCATGGTCTACGCGCTTACGCCCTGAAGCCCCATCGCAAATGCCTGATGACGGCCGACTCTCCCTTAGACGCATCCCGCCGGCGCGATCTTGAATTCACTTGCCCGCATAAGATAGATGCAGTATACAAGTATTCATGAAGGCCTATACCAAAGCGCGTGTCCGTTTCGGTTTCAAGATCGGTTGGCCCAGCATCATCCTGGGGAAAAAACTGGCCGGAATCCCGCTGCTGGGAAAGCTTATCAACCCGCTGTTCGCCCTGCCCCACAGCCAGCTCACCTCCATCCCCATTCACACCGTGACCATCGACGAGGAGGCCCGCGCCGAGAACATGAGCCTGCCCATCCACCTGGTCGAGAAACTGCTGAACGAGGCCAGCCACATCATGCTGCTGGACGAATGCATCTGCCGCGCGCACATGAACGTGGAGCCGCGCGCCATCGGGTGCCTCATACTCGGCAGGTCGGCCCTGGACATCCACCCTTCCAACGGCCGGCTCGTCACGGTTGAGGAGGCCACGGCCCATGTCCACCGTGCGGCCCAGGCCGGTCTGGTGGCCAACGTGGCGCATGTCTGGATCGATCCGGTGGGCTTCGGCGTGAAATCCTTCGGCCAGATGCTGTTCGTCTGCTTCTGCGGACCCAAAGCCTGTCTCTACACCGATTATCTGCACAAGCGCGTGCCCAATCTCGACAAATCCTACAGCCGGCTGCCCGGCCTGCGCACGGTGATCGATGCCGAGAAATGCAACGGCTGCGGCCTGTGCGTGGATGAGTGCTTTGTCTGCGCCATCAGCATGGCGGGCGGCAAGGCCGTGATCGGCGAGGTCTGCAAGGCCTGCGGACGCTGCATCGGCCATTGTCCGCAAGCAGCCATCTCGACCCACATGGACAACGAGGACGCGGTCTTCCAGCAGCTGCTCGCGCGCGTCAAGTCCGTGGCGGATATTTCCTAAAAGACCTTAAGCCCCGGGATGAGCAATTGATCTTTGCGACTTTTCTTGGTATTTGGTAAGCTTACGAAGCATGTAATGCGTTATCCCGCCCAGAGCAGTTCCCTGGTGACATCCTCGTCACGGCGGGTGAGGTGGGGAATGAAGATCAGACGTAGGAAAAAGGTCGTACTGGCTTTGGGCGCCGGCGGTGCCAGGGGTTTGGCACATTTGGGCGTTTTGCGCGCCTTAAAGGAAGCCCACATCCCGATCGACGCGGTGGCGGGCGTGTCCTTCGGCGCCATCATCGGGGCGCTGTACTGCCTCT
This sequence comes from Syntrophaceae bacterium, assembly GCA_039680665.1. Lineage (GTDB taxonomy): Bacteria > Desulfobacterota > Desulfomonilia > UBA1062 > UBA1062 > JAKQBR01. The sequence continues at coordinate 9,548 of JBDKSM010000133.1, forward strand.
ACGGCGATGTGAACGCCCTGGAAAAACGCCTCAAGGAATACATGGACTCACCCGACTTTCAGGAGACCAAGAAAGGCATGGCCTCTCTCGATGCTGATAAACCCAACTCCTTCCTGGAGAAGATTCAGGCCACCATCAAGAAGGGCTATTTCTACACCGTGGCCTTGTCGCGCAAATCCCTATTAACCCCGGAATCGTTCATCATGAACATCTACGGCCTGATGGGCGATTCCTCCTTCGACGAGCTCAAGATCCCGTTCAAGTGCCAGGCGGTCGATCTGGTCACGGGCCAGCCCGTGGTGTTCAGCGAAGGCGACCTGTGCACCGCGGTGCAGGCCAGCAGCGCCGTACCCGGCTTCTTCCCGCCCGTGTACATGAAGGGCATGCTCATGGTCGACGGCGGGGTGGCCGAGATGATCCCCATCCACCTGGCCAAGACCTTCGAGCCCGACTACCTGATCGGCGTGGATGTGCGCAAACAGATCGAGCCGCTGATAGATCCTGACAAGGACCTTGGCCACAGCTTCGATGTGGTGTTCCGCAGCTACGACATCACGCGCGACTTCATGGACATCTACCTAGCCAGGGAGCTCGATACCGTCATATGCCCGGACCTGGGCCAGCACAGCTGGTACGACTTCGAACACTTCGAGAGCTATATCCAGCAGGGCTACATAGCCGCCAAGGCCAAGATTCCGGAGCTCAAGCGCCGCATCTTCTGGGTCTATTGAAATTATTTTGATTGCCTTATTGATGGTATGATATAATGGAATACCATACAAAGAGGTTGATCATGGGAAAAGCAAAAATAGCAATCACCTTGGACAACGAATATATCGACGAATTGGATAGACTGGTCGAGGAAAATTATTTTCAAAACCGCAGCCAGGCGATCCGCGATGCCGTGCGCGAAAAGCTGGCCCGCATGAAACGCTCTCGGCTCTCCATGGAATGCGCGAAACTCGATCAGAAATTCGAGAAGGCCCTTGCCGAAGAAGGAATAGCCGGGGATGTGAACCAATGGCCAGAATATTGAGGGGTGAGATCCGGTGGGCGGATTTGAATCCTGTGAAAGGGCATGAACAGGCGGGTTTGCGCCCCGTGCTCATCGTGAGCCACGACATCTTCAACGAGCGCTCAGGCACGGTCATAGCCCTGGCCATAACAAGCCAGCCGCAAAAAGCCGGATTCCCGTTGACCCTTGAATTGAAGACGCCCGATTTACCCAAGAAATCATGGCTTAAAATAAGCCAGATCCGAACACTGTCCGTTGAAAGGATCGGCAAGGTCATTGGTAAAGCATCTCCCGAAGAGTTGAATCGCGCCATCGAAGGATTGAATGAAATAATCGCGTAATCGGGTTGCCGGATGACAACGAGGTGCCGGTGAACAGAACAAGCAGAATAAATACCCCATCAGACACGGGCAAGACTGAAGTCTTGGCACCCAGGATGGTGGTGTTGCCATTGTCCTTGTTAAGGCCACCGCCCGCCGGACATGCGAAAAACACGACCCCCAGCTTTTCCCTTATCGAGAAGGAAACCCGGAAAGTGGGTTTATACAGAAACCATATAAAGAGTTCTGTGAGAAAATGAATGGCAAAAATCAGAATAGATACTAGACTATTGGATGTCTCGATGGAAATACATGCTCTCGAGGAATATCTTAAGACGATGGAAAAGCAGGTAGATCATATCATAAGCTCCGAAAAGTTGATCTTAGATAACGCAATACAGAATCAGAACATTACGCCGAATGAGCCAGAATGGGATTTAGCACACCAGAATTATAGCCATAGGGTTGAGTTCCTACTCCCTCGTTTCTTTAGGGGGCCTTTCTTGGTATCTCTATATGCAGTCTACGAAGCCTCAGTGACGGAAATAGCGCGTCTCCTTCAGAAGAGTCTAGGCCGAGCCATTTCGATAGGCGATCTTCGTGGAGATGATTTCCTTGATCGCGCAAAAAAGTACTACTGGCACATTCTAAACTTTGATCTTTGCACTGACGATTCAGCGTGGCAGCAGGTCAAAATACTCGCCGAGGTCCGCAATGCGATTGCGCACACGAACGGTCGAATCGATATGTTACGCGAGCCAGCGAAAAAGATAATCCTGAACTGGGAGAAGAAAAGAATCGGCATTGATACGCAATTGGGGTACATGGTCTTCGATCGTGCCTTCGTTGAGAAGACCTTTTCCAAAGTCCGGTCGTGTCTTGAAGATCTCACCCAACGATACAAGAAGTGGGACGGCGAACGAAAGAACGGCGGGTGACCTGAATAAAATTGCATATATTGGGTAGCACTGGCAAATTTTCGCAGGATAGCCAAAACTGTCGCACCTTGCGTGCGCTCGTAGGGTGAGGTGCATGGAAGCACCGAATCACATGGGTATGCAACGTTCTGGTGCCTGCGGCAAAGGAGAAGGAGAAAATATGGTCGTTAAATCCAACGAAGCACAGAGGAGAAGCTTCCTGGGGGTTGATTTTGTCCTGCTCTCGCATGGGCCGGAATCGATGATAACCAAAATGCTTTACAAGCAGTGGGACAAGCCTCCGTTGCACAAGCATCCGAACGAGCAGAGCGGGTATGTGATCTCCGGACGGTATCGCATCATCATTGATGGCGTGGGGTCACAAATCGGGTCGGGGGATTCATACACCATCCCCCGCGACGTGGAGCACAGCATTGAGATCATAGAGCCCGGCGAGGTGCTGGACTTCTTCAGCCCGCCCAGAAAGGACTATCTCTAGCGCTTAATCTGCGGGTGAATAGTTGAAAGGAGCTTTCATGCCTGAGATGTTTGTGGAATTGAGAGCAGAGATCAACACGCTTGTCGATGCCTGGAGCACCCGGCTTAAGGCTCTGCCGATGGAGGTTATTAGCGCCCGCAGGAACTCTCAGAACCGGACCATCCGGCAGATCCTTGGGCACTTGATCGATTCGGCCGCGAACACCCATCACCGCATCGTGCGGCTCCAGTACAACGCGCATCTGGAGTTCCCTGATTACCGGCAGGACAACGACCGGTGGATAGCCATCCAGAACTATCAGGAAGAAGATTGGGACAGCCTGGTTTCTTTCTGGAAACTCTACACCCGGCACATAATCCACATCATCGGCAATGTCCGTGAAGATTGCCTGAATCATACCTGGCATGATTTCGAAGGCCACCGGGAGACGCTCAAGACCATTATCGAAGGTTATCTGTGGCATCTGAACCTGCATCTGAAAGAGATCGAAGCGCTCATCAATGCATGAACCGCAAAACATAATCCGTAGTGCCGAGCCGGCGGATTTTACGTCCATCCTGGAGCTGAACAAGGAATCCGTGCATTTCTTAAGCCCGCTTGACATCCAGAGCCTCGCGCGCCTGCACGCTCAGGCGGCATACCACAAGATCGTGGAGGTTGACGGCCGCATCGCCGCGTTTCTTCTAGCCTTCCGGGAGGGCGCGGATTATGACAGCCCGAACTATGTCTGGTTCTCCCGGTGCTATGACTCGTTCTTGTATATCGACCGCGCGGTGGTGCACAAGGACCAGCGCCGAAAGGGCTACGGCGCGGC